>JAPLPC010000420.1:9360-18297 GCA_026400425.1 Hyphomicrobiales bacterium
GCCCGTGCTTGGAAGTCTCGATGATCTGGGCAATGTCATCGATGATTTCAAGAATCGCCAACGCCCCATCGAACGGGTGGTGATGACCCCGTCCGCCTTCGAGGACGAGGCACATCCGGAATCGATCCTGATGCAGGCGCGCAAGCTGGGTCTCACCGTGAGCCGGATTCCGACGCTGGAAGAAAGCCGCGACACGCCGCAGCTTGCGCCAGTGGCCGTGGAAGACCTGCTGCTGCGGCCGAGCGTGAAGATCGATTATGCCCGTCTCGAGAAGTTCGTGCGCGGCAAGGCCGTGGTCGTCACCGGCGGCGGCGGTTCGATCGGTTTCGAGATCTGTGATCGGGTCATCACCTTCGGCGCGGCGCGGCTGCTGAGCATCGAGAATTCCGAGCCGGCGCTGCATGCGGCCATCGAGAAGCTCTCTGCCAAAGTGACCAGTGCTGTCATCGAGGGCCGTATTGCCGACGTGCGGGATCGCGACCGCATTCACCAGCTGATGAACGCGTTCCGGCCCGAGGTCGTGTTCCATGCTGCAGCGTTGAAGCATGTCCCGATCCTGGAGCGCGACTGGGGTGAGGGCGTCAAGACCAACATCTTCGGATCGGTGAACGTCGCCGACGCAGCTCTCGCTTCGGGTGCGGTGGCGATGGTGATGATTTCGACCGACAAGGCCATCGAGCCGGTCTCGATGCTCGGCCTCACCAAGCGCTTTGCGGAGATGTATTGCCAGGCGCTCGATCGCGGATGCGGCTGATCTCGGTGCGGTTCGGCAATGTGCTGGCATCGAATGGGTCGGTGGTGCCGAAGTTCAAAGCGCAGATCGAAGCCGGCGGTCCGGTGACGGTGACGCATCCGGATATGGTGCGTTACTTCATGACCATCCGCGAAGCCTGCGATCTCGTGGTCACCGCGGCGACCCACGCCATGAACGCGCAGCATGCTGACGCGTCCGTCTATGTGCTCAGCATGGGCCAACCGGTCAAGATCGTCGATCTCGCCGACCGCATGATCCGGCTATCCGGTCTCCAGCCGGGCTACGACATCGACGTCGTGTTCACCGGCGTGCGTCCGGGTGAACGTATGCACGAAATCCTGTTCGCCGAACAGGAGCCGACGGCAGAGATTGGTCTCGCCGGTATCATGGCCGCGAGGCCGAAAGAATTGCCGCTGGATGTGCTGAATGCGTGGCTCGCTACGCTGCGCACCGCAGTCGGTGCCAATCAGCACGACGTCGCGGTCGCGATTCTGAAGGACGCAGTGCCGGAATATCACGTTCCCGCGGAGTAATCTGTACCGCGCGGAGTGGCGAACTGCCGTAGCAAAAGGGCCGTCGCGCCGACGCCGATCAGCATCAAAATGCTGCTGGCTGGCGTCGAGTCGAGAGTGATCGACAATCCAGCCAAGCCCGCAAGAATGATGTTCAACGCAAACACTCTGCCCACCACCTCGATCACCGCAAAGCCGTTGTCCGTCGCGCGCTGGTAGAAATGCGAGCGATGGGCGAGCCAGAACGGCTCGCGCCGCGCCACGCGTCTCAGCAGCGTCATCGTCGCGTCGCAGAGATAATAAAGCGGCAGCAGGATCGCCGCCGCAGCGTGGCCGGCGAAAGCGAGTTGCAGCAGACACCACGCGAGCAGAAGGCCGATCGGCAGGCTGCCGACATCGCCGAGAAACATCCTGGCGACCGGCTTGTTGAATGGCGCGAAGCCCAGCATCGCGCCGCAGAGCGCCGCGGCAATGAAGGTCGTCGGCTGCGAGACGGCGCCGACAAGGCCGATCAGTGCCAGGGTCGCCGAAACCGGCACGACCTCGGCGACGGTGATCCAGTCGAGGCCGTCCATGAAATTGGTGAGATTGACGAACCATAGCGCGCCGACCACCAGCACTATGCGCTCGAGCCACAGCGGCGCGGCGGGCACAATTTGCAGATCGGACGGCAGAGCAACCAGCGCCGCAGCGACGCACAGCGCCTGCAACGCGAAGCGCGGCGCGACGGGCATTGGCCGCAGATCGTCGATGGCTCCGACGATGGCGATCACGATCGCCACTGCAAACAACACCCAGCCTGCCGCCGGGATGGTGGTGAACCATGCGGTCGCAATGGCCGACACGGCCAAAGTCACCGCGATGACCGCAATGCCGGCACCTTGCGGCGTCGGCACGGTGTGCGAGGAGCGCGCATTTGGCCGGGCCAGAGCATAACGGATCAGCAACGGATGAATGGCCCGGATACAAACGGCAGACATGACCGTGGCAGCGACCAATATGACGGTGAGGGCAGTCAAATCGGTTGACGACATCAGGATGACAAAGCAGCGAAGTTTTCGGGCGATTGCGGCGAGCTATGCATGACAGCCTTCATAGCGGGTTTTGACGGCATGGCCACCGGGTGAGGCCGTGGTTCTGACGCATTCGGGTGCTGCGGTACCCGACTATTGCAGCAACCGCGGCCACATGGCTAATAGATTGCTGCTTGGCGGGCCATGCACTGTGGTCCGCTTGGCAAATCTGGGGACATGATGTCTGAACCTTCCATCCTCGTCACCGGCGCTGCTGGCTTCATCGGCTTTCATGTCACCCGCCGGTTGCTGGCCGAAGGCCGCAGCGTGGTCGGCCTCGACAGCATCAACGATTATTATGATCCTTCGTTGAAGGAGGCGCGGCTGGCTGAACTGGCCGGCCAGCCGAATTTCACGTTCATCAGGGCCAATCTGGCAGACAGGGCCCGCCTGCTGGGGCTGATGGCCGAGTACAAGTTTCCGGTCGTGATCCATCTCGCGGCCCAGGCCGGCGTGCGGTATTCCATCGACAATCCCCATGCCTATGCCGACGCCAATCTCGAGGGTTTTCTGAACATCCTCGAAGGCTGCCGCCACAATGGCTGCAGGCATCTGCGCTATGCGTCGTCGTCGTCGGTCTATGGCGCCAACAAGAAGAAGCCGTTCTCGGTCAGCGATCGCGTCGATCATCCGATCAGTCTCTATGCCGCCAGCAAGAAGGCGAATGAGCTGATGGCGCATTCCTATAGCCATCTGTACCGGCTGCCGACCACCGGCCTGCGGTTTTTCACGGTCTATGGCCCCTGGGGCCGGCCGGACATGGCGATCTTCCTGTTCACCAAGGCGATCATCGACAAGCAGCCGATCAAGCTGTTCAATCACGGCGACATGCGGCGCGACTTCACCTATGTGGACGATGTCGTCAGCGCCATCAGTCGGCTGATCGACCACGTGCCTGCGGGAAGCGCGGACGAAGCGCCGGCGCAAATCTACAATGTCGGTAACCACAAGCCGGAAGAGCTTTTGCACGTGGTCGAGGTTCTCGAAAAAGAACTGGGGCTGGACGCGATCAAGACGATGCTGCCGATGCAGCCGGGCGACGTGCATGAGACGTTCGCGGATGTGGACGACCTGATGCGCGATGTCGGCTTCAAGCCCGACACCAGTATCGAAGACGGCATCCGCCAATTCGTCGCCTGGTATCGCGGCTACTATGGCAATCTCGGCGCAAGCCGCTAAAGCAATTTCCGGACAAAGAGGTCGAGCCAACGATGAGCAAGCGCATCATTCCCCTGATCATGTGCGGCGGTGCCGGAACGCGTCTGTGGCCGTCCTCGCGTGAGGGGCGCCCGAAGCAATTTCTGCCTTTGTTCGGCCCGCGCTCGACTTTTCAGGATACGATCCTGCGCATTTCCGATCCCGCATTGTTCGATCGGCCGATCGTGATCACCAGCGAAGCTTACCGCTTCATGGTGCGCGAGCAGTTGGCGGAGATCGACAGCGATGCCGACATCCTGCTCGAACCGGCGCGTCGTGACTCCGGCCCGGCCATCGCCGCCGGCGCCGCTTTCGCCATCACGCGTGACAAGGACGCGATTGTGCTGGCGCTGGCCGCCGATCACGTGGTGCGCGACGTCCCGGCTTTCGTCGCGGCCTGCCGGGCCGGATTGGTCGAGGCCGACAATGGTCATATCGTCACCTTCGGCGTCACACCGGAGCGGCCGGCGGTCGAGTATGGCTACATCTCGCCCGGCGACGCGCTGTCCGGCGACGTCAAGCGCGTGGCGAAATTTGTCGAAAAGCCGGATCTGCCGACAGCCACGCGCTATGTCGAGGCCGGCTATCTCTGGAACAGCGGCAACTTCATGTTTCGGGCGTCGACGCTGCTCGACGAATATCGCGGCGTTGACGCGGACAGTGTCGCCACCATCTCGAAAGCGGTCGCGCAGGCCGGCCGCGATCTCGGCTTCTTCACCCTCGATGCCGACGCGTTCAAGCAGGCCCGCGCGATCTCGGTGGACTATGCGGTGATGGAGAAGACGACCAGGGCCGCGGTCGTCCCGGTGTCCTGCGGCTGGTCGGATGTCGGCTCCTGGCTCGCGGTGTGGGAATTGTCGAACAAAGATGCCGATGGCAATGCGGCGCAGGGTCTCGCAGTGTTCGAGGACAGCCGCAATTGCAACGTCGCCAGCGACGGGCCGGTGGTGGCGCTCGAAGGTGTGGACGATCTCGTCGTCGTCGCAACGCAGGACGCCGTATTGGTCTCGCGACAGAAAGACGCCAACAATCTCAAGCGCCTCGTGGCGAAGCTCAAGGTCGCCGCGCCGGGTGTGACGACGGATCACCTCAAGACCCATCGTCAGGTCAAGCGTCTGGTGGTGAAAGCGGGCGAACGGATGTCGCTGCAGATGCATCATCATCGCTCGGAGCACTGGATCATCGTGCGCGGCACGGCTCGCGTGACGCTGGACGACACCATCAGGATGATGCAGGAGAACGAGTCGATCTACATTCCGATCGGTGTATCGCATCGCCTGGAGAATCCGGGCAAGATCCCGCTCGAACTGATCGAAGTACAAACCGGTAGTTATCTCGGCGAGGACGACATCGTCCGCATCGAGGACGACTACAAGCGCACATGAGGCGCGAGCACGGTCGGCACGCGTGGCCTAGCGATATTCGATGAATTTCTTGTAGATCCAGCGGCGCCCGTCATGGCGCCGCCATACCCGTCCGTGCACCAGCCGCCCGGTGATCGAGCGCCGCGGGATCAGCACGCGCCATAAATGCCAGACCCCGGCCCAATCGGCGCGCGGCTTGAGTTTCAGGATGCGGAGATGGTTCTGGCTGTCGGCAAACATGGGGATCTCGACATGTGGATCCCCGCAATTGCCGGCAATACGGCGAAATATTCAATTGCAACATGGATTTAACCTAACCGATCAAGGTTACCGGCCGGGTCCCGCGCGGCCCGGTAACCGGTTTTCCGCAATTTGATGGATAACCGCCTGCGTGCCGCGTAAACTTTGCGAAACGCCCTTTTTTCTTTGCCTGAGCAGTTCCGGTGAAAGTTTTTACCCTCGAAATCGATGGACAGCCGATCCTGGCTTTCGATGCCAGCAGCATCGACGAAGCCCGCGGCATCTGCGCGTTGCCCGAGTTTCACGCCGACCTTGCGACGTTGAAGCGGCAAGGCCAGCCGCTGCTGGGCGATGGCGCGGTGTTCGCGACACGCGAGGCGTCCGCGATGGAGGTCGTCTCCTTCAATCATGCCATGGCCGGCGCCGGGCCGTCGGAGGGGCCGACCATGACGTTTCTCGTTCCTGTCGATGGCATGGTCGTGACGATCATCCAGCCCGAATAGATCGCCACAGCGGCATGGCGATTCAATCTTCAACACATCGTTCGCGCTGAGCGAGCCGGACACAGGATTTCGCGCGATGGGCTCGAGACAAGCCGTTCTGGTGACTGGAGGGGCAGGTTATATCGGTGCGCACTGCTGCAAGGCGCTGCATGCTGCCGGCTATCTGCCGGTCTGCTACGATAATCTATCGACGGGCCATGCGGACTTCGTCAAATGGGGCCCGCTCGTCATCGGTGACATCGCCGACAGCCGCGCCGTGGCGGAAGCGATCGCCCGTCATAACGTCGTCGCGGTCATGCATTTTGCCGCTTTCAGCCTGGTCGGCGAATCCGTTATCGATCCGCAGAAATATTATCAGAACAATCTCGCCGGCACGCTCGGGCTGCTCCAAGCCATGCGCGAGACCGATGTATTGAAACTGGTTTTCTCAAGCACCGGCGCTGTCTATGGCCAGGCCGACAGCAAGCCGATTGCAGAAGCCGCAGCGGGCCGGCCGATCAATCCTTACGGCACCAGCAAATGGATGATCGAACAGGTACTGGCGGATTATCGCCATGCCTATGGGTTGCAATCCTTCAGGCTGCGCTACTTCAATGCCTGTGGCGATGACCCCGACGGGCAGATCGGCGAGTTGCGCGATCCCGAAACGCATCTGATCCCGCGCGCCATGATGGCGCTGCAGGGGCATGCCGAGTTTTCGGTGTTCGGCGACGACTATGCGACTTCTGACGGCACTGCCATTCGCGATTACATCCATGTCGTCGACCTGGCCGCGGCGCATATCCGCGCGGTGACGCTGCTGCTGGAAGGCCACGAAGGCGGCGCGTTCAATCTCGGCACCGGCAGCGGTCTGTCGGTTTTGCAGATCCTCAAAGCGATCGAGCAGGAAGCCGGGCGCCCGGTGCCCCATGTGATTCGTGCCCGTCGTTCGGGTGATCCCGAATTCCTGGTGGCCGATGCGTCAGCGGCTCACGCGGTGCTTGGATTCCGTCCGCAACACTCGGATCTGTCGACGATCGTGGGGACGGCTTGGACCTGGCACCAGAAGGCACATCCGATTCGCAACACATGATGGGAGCGCGAAAGCGCCACAAAGCGCGCCTTGCCGGCGGGTTTTCCTGTAATTCTCTGAATCAAAACGTGTTTGGATCACGACCCTGCTGCATCGCCACAATTGTGGCGTCATGTTAGGACACCCGCACACGCGCTGGGATCCGTGTGATTGATGGGATAAGAGCATGGTGGTTTCGAGGGGTTCCAAGGCTGGCGCAGATCAGGCGCGCTTACTGCGCGTCGGCGTGGTCGGTGCCGGCATCATGGGGACGAATCACGGCCGCGTCCTGGCCGGTTTGCCGGGCATCGAGATGGTCGGCATTGTCGATCCGCTGGCTGAGCACCGTACCCGCGCCGAGCAGCATGTCGGCTGTAAAACTTTTGCCGATCTCGACGCACTGTTTGCCGCCGGTGTCGATGCGGCGGTGATCGCGGCGCCGACTCATCTCCACCATGAAGTCGCGCTCACCTGTATCGCCAAAGGCATTCACGTGCTGGTCGAAAAGCCGGTGGCCTCGACGGTGGAAGAGGGCCGCGAGATCGTCGCCGCTGCCAAGGCGGCGGGTGTTACGCTGATGATCGGTCATGTCGAGCGCTTCAATCCGGCAGTGGCGGCGGTGAAGAAGGCGATCGCAGGCGAGGATATCCTGTCCATCGGCATCACCCGCGTCGGTCCGTTTCCGCCGCGCATGTCCAATGTCGGCGTGGTCATCGATCTCGCCGTGCATGATATCGATCTGATCCGCTGGTTCACCGAAAGCGACATCGTCGAAGTGCAGCCGCAGCTCGCTTCCGCCATCGCCGAGCGCGAAGACATTGCGTTGCTGCAGTTCCGCACCGCGTCGGGCGTGCTCGCCCATATCAACACCAACTGGCTGACGCCGTTCAAGGCGCGCACCGTGACGGTGGCGACACGCGGCAAATATGTGACCGGCGATCTGCTCACGCGTCAGGTGACCGAGTGTTTCGGTTTCAAGACCGACGGCAGCTATTCCATGCGCCATCTCCCGGTCGGCCAGGACGAGCCGCTGCGTGCCGAACTCACCGCTTTCCTCGATGCCGTGCGCACCGGCGGCGTGCCCGCGGTGACAGGCGAGGAGGGCGTCGCGTCGCTGGAAATCGCGATCCAATGCCTCGAAGCGCCCAAGACCAAGGCTGCAACCAGTGCCGCGTCGGCACCGCGCGCCACGCCGCGCAAGGTCGTCGGCTGATCCGCATTCATCGCCGCGCCTGCGGGCGCCGTGTTTCGATTCTCGATATCCCTCTCGTAGGCTTGCAATGAACCAGCACACCCCCGTTCCCTTTATCGATCTCAATGCCCAGCGGCAGCGTCTGGGTTCGTCGATCGATGACGCCGTCACCCGCGTGCTCAATCATTGCCAGTTCATCAACGGTCCGGAAGTTGCGAAGCTTGAGGCCGAACTCGCCAGCTATTGCGGCGCCAAGCATGTGATCAGCTGCGCCAGCGGCACCGATGCGCTGATGATGGTGCTGATGGCCAAGAACATCGGCCCCGGCGATGCCGTGTTGTGTCCGTCCTTCACTTTCTGTGCGACCGGCGAAGCCGTCGCACTCGTCGGTGCATCGCCGGTGTTCGTCGAGGTCGATGACGTCACGTTCAACATCAGCGCGGAATCGGTCAAGCGTGGCGTCGTCGCCGCCAGGGCTGCAGGCCTGAAGCCCCGCGCCATCATTCCGGTCGATCTGTTCGGCCAGCCCGCCGATCTCGATGCGATCAATGCGATCGCCGAGGCCGAGGGCATGTTCGTGCTGGAAGATGCCGCTCAGGCGTTCGGCGCAACCTATAAAGGCAAGCGGATCGGCACCTCGGCGCTGGCCACCACCACCAGCTTCTTCCCGGCCAAGCCGCTGGGTTGCTTCGGCGATGGAGGCGCGATCTTTACGGACAGTGACGAGCTTGCAGACACCTTGCGCAGTATCCGCATCCACGGCCAGGGCTCCGACAAATACGACAATGTCCGGCTCGGCATCACTGGTCGTCTCGACACCATCCAGGCTGCCGTGCTGCTGGAAAAGCTGAAGATCTTCGACGACGAGATCGTCGCCCGCAACAAGGTCGCTGACCGCTACGCCCGCAGCCTCGGCAATCTGGTCACGGTGCCGCGGGTGTCCGAGGGCAATACCTCGATCTGGGCCTGCTACGTGATCCGCCTGCCGAAAGGCACCGATCGCGACGCCTTCGCCAATGCGCTGAAGGCGCAGGGCGTGCCGACCGCGATC
>JAPLPC010000557.1 GCA_026400425.1 Hyphomicrobiales bacterium
GGCTGAACACCAACGCAGGCGTGCGGGTCAGCAACTTGGCGAACCCCGAGTGAAACACGCGGTGCAACTTCTCGAAAGCCTTCTCGCGCGTCGGCGAACCGGCCTCGCCTTTCAGCAACGCATCGAGATCGACGCCGGCGAGTTTCGCGATCATATGCCCGAAGCCGATGAAGCGGCCGAGCGCACCATGGCGATAAAAGCCGTCGGTAAAATAACCATAGCGCGGTTTGCCGAGGCCGAAGAACGTGCGCTCGTCCCAATAGCCGCGCGCTTCGTCGTCCAGACATGGGCGCAGGCGCTGGCGATAGATCTGCGCATTGGCCTTTGAATCACCCTCACCGAAGAAGCGCCAGAAGTCTTGATAGTTCGGCAGCGCGCGCAGGCCGGCGAGCTTCAGCTTCAACAGCGACAGATGCGCTTCGTTGAGATCGACCGCATAGACATGCGCGGGCTTGGCCGCGAGATAGGACAGCGCATTGCAGCCGCCGCTGGAGATGGTCACGATCGACGCGCCGGGTTTCAGCTGAAGCGCTGCCATATCGGCTTCCGGATCTTCCCAGATTTGCGTGTAGACGAGCCGGCGGAACCAGAAGGCGAAGAGAGAGTCCCACACCGTTGCTTCATCGCTGGAGCGGCTGTTGCGAACGGCGTCGGCGATCAGTTGGGTGTTCATAGCAATCCTTCTGGCGGTCCTTTTGACGGCTCCGAATCGACAATCTGAAATTTTTATCAACCGCAGACTGCAGTTTTGCGACAGGCCGCCTCCGAACGACCGCTCATACGCGGCAAATTCATTGTCACATCGCCGTCGTCATCAAGTGACAAGGCTGCGACTGAATCCGATATGCGACGAGGTGCATCGTGACGATCGTATCCGAAACCGAGACCGGCACCCGCGGCACATCGCAGACGACCTGGCCGAGCGATGCCACCCATCGCATGAACCAGATGTATCGCTGGCAGCGCTTCATCTATGACGCCACCCGTCGCTACTATCTGCTTGGCCGCGATCAACTGATCGCAGAGCTGAATCCCGCACCCGGCAGCCACGTGCTCGAAATCGGTTGCGGCACCGGACGCAATCTGGTGCAGGCGGCGCGGCGCTATCCGGCGGCAATATTCTTGGGCATCGATGTCTCGACGGACATGCTGACCACGGCGCTCGGCGCGATCAAGCGCCAAGGTCTCGACGGCCGTATCCGCGTCGCTCATGGCGATGCCACCAATTTCGACCCGATCGCGACGTTCGGCGTCGCACCGGATCACATCGTCATCTCGTATGCGCTCTCCATGATTCCCGCGTGGCAGGATGTGCTGCAGGAGGCGGTGACACGGCTGCAGCCCGGGGGCCGGTTGCACATTGTCGATTTCGGCGATCAGGAACGCCTTCCGGCCGGTGCACGTAAAGTGCTGCAGCGCTGGCTCGCCCTGTTCGATGTAACGCCGCGCAGCGACCTGCAGCATGCGCTGGTCACGCTCGCCGAGCGTCATCAGGCACAGCTTGCTTTCGAGCGCCCGTTTCGCGGCTATGCGCAACTGGCCGTGCTGACGCTGAAGCGGTGAACGCTCAGGGCATCCGCCCTATGCCAGCCTTTTTCGCATCACGTTTCGATACGCCTCGACGCCGCCGAACAGGGCGAGCGAGAGAACGAACGGGATCAGGTGATAGAACAGGCGAAACAGCAGCAGCACCGCGAGCAGCTGCTCGGTGTGCTCGGTGCCGAGTCCGACGAGAATGGTTGCGTCGAACACGCCGATGCCAGCCGGCGTATGGCTGGCAAAGCCGAGCAGCGTGGCGGCGATGAACACCACGACCACCTGCTCGACGCTGACATTCATTGTCTCGGGCATCAGCACATACATGGACAAGGCGGCGGCGCCGAGATCGACGAGGCCGATGCCGATTTGCAGGAACACATTGCGACCGCTTGGTACCGGGACGGACCATTTGCCACCGCCGATGCTGCGGCTGCCGTTCCAGGTCCACAGCACATAGCCGATGATCGCAAGCACGATGGCGATGGCGATGGCGCGATTGATCTCGGGCGCGAGTTGATCGATCTTGCTGATGGCGTCCGGTGCGTGGATCGTGCTCAACGCCAGAGCCGTGAGATTGCCGAGCCAGAATGTCAAGCCGGTGAGAAAACAGATGCGCGTGACATCGCCGACGCCGATGCCGTGCGGCGCGTAGATCCGGTACCGCAGTGCGGATGATACCAGCAAGATGGCGCCGGTGCCGTGGGCGATGGGATAGCTGACGAAATTGCCGAGCGCCGCGACGCGATAGGGCAAATCGCCCCGCCCGATCATCTTCAGCGCCAGCCAGTCATACAGGGTCAGGCTGCCATAAGAGATCGCGACAAAAGCCAGCGACAGCGCGATGGCATGGGGCTCCACCAGGCGCATGGCTGCGAGTACTTTGTCAGGATCGACGCCTTTGAGCGCCTTGCTGAGCGCCAGGAAGGCGATGACGGCGATGACGAGGCTGACGAGGAGACCAGCCAATCGCAAAGTGAGACGATGGCGCAGCAGCTGCATGATATTTTTCAATAAGGGTGGCACACCGCTCTGCTTTTCTTTAGATGTGAGCGCGTCGTGATTCGCGCTTGTTGTAAGCGCGCCTGTGTGACACGTCGATATGACAGCCGCGCAAAGCGCGCGTGCGACCATCTCCCAACAAATAAATCAGGCCATTCCCAATTCAGCCGCAAGGCTGTCGCAACGGATTCACACAAGGTCCGTAGTGACGGACGCAGATGAGCGGGCGCACCCACGCAGCAGGACCAAAGCAGGACGACATGCCGACCGAGACGGACATTCAGCTCACCGCAAACCAGTGGGATATGCTGCGGGCGCTGCGCCCCGGCGCGCCCATTGTGAGGCTGAACCGCTACATTCTGGAACAGCTCGCCGAACTCGGGCTCGTGGTGCTGTCGGATACCGTGCCGGCGCTGACACCTGCAGGGCGCTCGGTGGTTCTCCGCGGCTGCCCCCGACTATGGGATCTGGCGGCCTGAGCCGTCGCCCTTCCCGGGCTGCACGGCTCGGCGTCGATCAGTGAATGCCGACGCCCACCAGGCGATCGATCAAGCCATGATCGCTTTTCAGCGCGTCCGGCGTGCCGGACCAGCTGGTGCGCCCGCGCTCCATCACCATCACGCCATTGGCGAAGGCGAGCGCGCGTTCGATCTGCTGCTCCACCAGAATGATGGTCATCTCGCCGGTTGCGGCGAGGCCGGTCAGCATGGCCATCAGCTCGTCGCAGATCACCGGCGCCAGACCTTCGAGCGGTTCGTCCAGCAACAGGATCGATGGCTGGCCGAGCAAGGTGCGCGCCATCGACAGCATCTGCTGCTCGCCCCCTGACAGCTGCTTGCCAAAATTGCCGCGACGCTCGCGCAGGCGCGGAAACATCGCATAGGCTTCGTCGAGGGCAGATGGGGCGCGTCCCTTGAGACCGGTCCGCAGATTTTCATCGACCGTGAGCGACGGAAAGATATCGCGGGTCTGCGGCACGTAACCAATTCCGAGCTCCGCGCGCGCCGAGGTCCGGCGGCCTGCGATATCCTCACCGTTCAGGCTGATCGCGCCGCCGTGACGCGTGGTCAATCCCATCAGCGTCGCCAGCAACGTCGTCTTGCCCATGCCGTTGCGGCCGATCACGGCGAGACGATCACCCGCTGCCACCTTGAACGAGATGTCCTCAATGATGCGTGTCGGCCCATAGCCGGCGTTCAGGTCGCTGATCTCAAGCGCTGTGGCGGGCATCGGCATAGCTCCCCAGATAGGCGCGGCGCACTTCATGATCGGCAGTGACATCCGCCGGCGATCCCTCGAAGATCAGCCGTCCGGCCGCCAGCACCAGCACACGCCTGGCGAATTTGAACACCAGATCCATATCGTGCTCGATCATCAGAACGGCGATATCCGCTGGCAGGCGATTGATGGCGTCGAGGATCTTCGGCGCTTCGTCATGCGGCACACCGGCCGCTGGCTCATCGAGCAACAGGACTTTGGGATGCAGCGCCAGCCCGATCGCCAGTTCGATCAGCCGCTGCTGACCATAGGCGAGTTCGATCACCTTGCGATAAGCGAGATGGTCGAGGCCGAGATGCGCGAGAATCTCGCTCCATTCGGCTTTCACCTCCGGCAGCTCCGTGGCGCTGGAAAATATCCGGCGGCTGATGCGCTTGCGCTGCATGATGGCCAGCGCAACATTGTCGGCGACGGTCAGATTGGCGAACAGACGCGTCGTCTGAAACGTGCGCACCAGCCCGCGCCGCACGCGCTCGGGGATGCTGAGCCCGGTGATGTCGTCATCACCCATCCAGAACTGGCCGCGGCTCGGCGCAATGTCGCCGGTGATCAGATTGACCAGTGTCGTCTTGCCGGCACCATTCGGCCCGATCAAGGCGACGCGATCGCCGGACACCAGTTTAAAATTGACGTCGCGGGTGACGTCCAGACCGCCGAACGACCGGCAGACGCCGCGGGCTTCCAGGAGAACGCTCATGCCGCCTTCCCCTTTCGCGTCATCTTGGTCCATAGCGACATGACCGGGGCGATCAGACCGCGCGGCGCGAACACGACGATCAGAATCAGCAGCAGGCCGACCATCGTCATCCAGTGGAACGGATTGGCGGCAGCGACGACGTGTTCGAAGATCATGAAGATGACCGTGCCGGCCAAGGCACCCCAGAGATGCCCAGCGCCGCCGAGCACCAGCATCACCAGCACTTCCGCCGACCGCTCGAAGCTGACGCTGTCGAGCCCGACCACACCGGTCGAGATCGCCGTCAGCGCGCCGCCGATGCCGGCGACGGCGCCCGCCACGCCATACATGGCGACGAGGCGCGGATAGATCGACACGCCGATCATCTTGGCGCGCAGATCGTCGTCCTTGATGCCGCGGCACATCAGCCCGAATGGTGAGCGGACGAACCGCTGCAGCACGACGAAGGTGATGACCAGCACAGCCAGCGAGAACAGATAACCGGTGCGGCTGTACATGTCGAAGCCGAACACGCCGAACACCTTGCCCGGCTCGATCCCGGACAGACCATCGCTGCCGCCGGTCAGCCATGACAGCTTGTTGGCGAGACCGGCAACGAGCTGGCCCACGGCGATCGACAGCACCAGCTGCGGCAATCCACGGAACCGCGTGATGAGCGCCCCGGAAATGAGACCCATGATCGTGCCGGCCACCAGCCCGACCCCCAGCAGCGCGACCGGATCGGTCACACCGCGGATGCAGGCGATGCCGGCGGCATAGGCGCCGACGCCAAACTGCGCGGCATGACCGAGCGTGGCGACGCCGCAATAGCCGGTGACGAGATCGAGCGACAGCACCAGGAAGGCAATGCCGATCAGCCGCGTCAGAAAAGCGAGATCATCCGGATAGAGGAAGTATCCGACCGCGCCGAGCGCCAGGATGGTCAAGGCACCGGCCGCCTCCTGAGCGAACGGGACGCGCTTCTGCGGAGCGTGGATCATGGTGATGTCGCTCATGCGTGGGCCTTGCCGAACAGGCCGTGCGGAAACAGGAACACGATGACGATCACCGACAGATAGAAGAAGAAATCACCGAACTCCGGCGCGAGATATTTTCCGGTCGTGTCCGCCAGCCCCAGCAGAAGCGATGCCGACAATGCGCCGAGGATCGAGCCGGCGCCGCCGACGGACACCACGACGAGGAAAGTGACCATATAGCGCAGCGCATAATAAGGCTCGATCGGCAAGATCTCCGCGCCGACGACGCCGCCGAAGGCACCGAGACCGATGGCCAGGGCGAATGTCGCGGCATAGATGATTTCCGTGCGGATGCCGAGGGCATCGGCCATGCCGCTGTGATCTACCGAGGCCCGCAGCCGGATCCCGAAATTGGTCTTTTCGATCAGCAGCCACAGCGCCAGCGCGACGGTGATGCCGCAGATGATGACGAAGACGCGATGCGTGGGCAGCATGCGGAAGCCGATATCGAGCGGACCGCTCAAGGTCGGCGGCAGCGGAATCGGCTTCAATGACGGCCCGAAGATGAAATTGACGATGCCGATGATGAAGAAGGTGATGCCAATGGTCATCAGCACCTGCATCAGCGGATCGGCCTTGCGGTAGATGCGGCGATACAGCAGCAGCTCGAACGGGATCGAGGCGATGATGGTGCCGATCACCGCGAGCAGGATCGCGACGCTGTAATGCACACCGAGATCGCGCAACGCATAGGATGCGAGATAGCCACCGATCATGGCGAAGGCACCGTGCGCGAGGTTCACGACACGCATCAGGCCCATCATGATCGACAGGCCGATCGAGATGATGAACAGCACCATCCCGTAGGCGACGGCGTCGGTCATGATGCTGAAAACGGTGCGCATACTGGTTCCTAAGCCGACAACGCCGACCGGCGCGATGGGCCCGGCTGCGTCATGGCGTCATGGACGACGGCGCCGCGCACCATGGTGAGCAGAACCCGTGTCGATTTCAACGAAGTGGCATTGGCGGTGAAGGGATCGCGATCGAGCGCGAGCAGGTTGGCAGCCATGCCCGGCAGCAGCGTGCCGCGCCAGTGCTCCTGCTTCATGGCGATGGCGCCGCCCACCGTGTAACTGTGGACAGCCTCGCGCACGCTGACGGCCTCGCTCTCCCCGATCGCCGGCCCGCCGTCGGAGGCGCGGCCGACGGCGTCGCCGACGGCGACCATGAGCCGGTCGGTGCATCGGAACTCGCCACATAGGTCACATCGGCATCGATGACCGAGCGCGCTGGATAGCACCGATCGGCACGCGCGCCGAACGCGCCCGAGATGGAGCGCCGCATGCGGGTGAGGAAACTAGGCTGAGTCACGACCAGCGCCTTCAGCGCTTTCATACGGGCGAGGCCGCCCTGCGGCGGAACGAAATAGTGCTCGATCCGATGGCGCATGTCGTCGCGCGGATGCGCTGCCTGCGCCGTCTCATATGCTTCGATGACGCAGTCGATGGCACGATCGCCGCAACAATGCACGGCGACCTGCCATCCTGCGGCATGCGCCTCGCCGATCACGCGCTGCAATTCGGCCTCGTCGCGCATGAAGAAGCCGCGGCTGGCCGTATCGGCATAGCCCTCACTGACGGCTGCGGTGCGGGCACCGACGATGCCATCGGCAAAATATTTCAGGCTGATCGATTGCCAATCGGCATCCGGCGCTGGCGTCAGGCCCCGCGAGCTGGCCTCAACGGGATCGAGCTGATTCATGAAGCCAAGCCGCATCGGCACAGTGCCGGCGGCGCGCAACGCGTTCCAGATCGCGGCTTCGCCGTCGAAGCCGATGGTGAATCCGACGGCCGCCTCCACCGCCGCGACGAGCCCCATCGCCGTGCTGTCGGCAATCACCGCCTGCAAGGCGGCGACGAGGTCGGCGTGATCCATCGGCGGCGCGGAGCGAAAGATCAGTTCGGCCGCGCTCTCCGTGGCCGAGCCATCGAGCGCGCCCTCTGCGTCACGACCGAAGGCGCCGCCCGAAGGATCAGCCACGCCATCGTCGATACCGAACAACTTGAGCGCCATGCTGTTGACGACAGCGACATGGCCGCAGAAACGTCGGATCAAAACGGGATGCGCGGGAATGACGGCGTCGATCTCGGCCCGCGTGGGCAGGCGATGCTCGGCGAGACCGTTCTCATCCAGGCCGGCACCGAACACCCATTTGCCGGGAGGGATTTCGCTGGAGCGCTTGGCGAGCAATGTCAGCGCGGCATCGACGGTCGATGCGTCGCGCGGCGTCACCGGCACCTGCAAACGGGCATGCGCGATGGCGAACAGATGGATATGCGCATCTGTGAGGCCGGGGATGACCGTTGCACCCTGGAGATCGATCGTCTCGTCGGCATCCGGCGCGGCATCGGCGGCGCCGATCCAGATCACCTTGCCGTCACCGACGACGACGCTGTCCGCGGGCGTTTCATCCCAGGCGGAACGATAGATGCGGCCGTTGGTGAGCAGGATCGACGGCAAGACGTTTCATCTGAATGGAGATACGGAAATTTCGAGGCGGGTGCGGCCAGCGCCCCCGCCTCGGAACGACTGATGCTTACTGCTTGCTGAGCGCCCAATCGGGCTGATCGGCAAAGGTCTGCTCTTCCTTGTTGATCAACTTGCCATCCACCTTCGCCACGCTGCGCAGATAGACGTTCTGGCGGATATGACGGGTGGCCGGATCGATCGACACCGGACCGCGCGGCGACACCCACTTCATGTCCTTCACCGCATCGACGGCCTTGGCGGGATCGCGCTTGCCGTCGGTGGCTTCGATCATCTTGTAGATCAAGCGCGCACCGTCATACGCCGCCACCGATGTCATGGTGACCTCATCGACGCTGGCGCCGCCCTTCTTCAACTGGGCAAGGAAAGCGGCGTTCTCTTTCGAATCGTGCGACACCGAGTAGTGATAGGTCGAGAGGATGCCGATTCCGGCGTCTCCGATATTCGGCAGGTCCGGTTCGGTCACCACGTCGCCCGTCGACATCAGCTTGACGCCGGCCACCTTGAGGCCATTGTCGAGATAGGCCTTCACGAAGCCGAGAGTGGGTGGTCCCGACGGCAGGAAGGTGAAGATCGTATCCGCGCCGGAATCCTTGATCCGCTGCATGATCGGGCTGAAATCGGTGGTGGCGAGCGGGATGCGAACCGCCTCCACGATGGCGCCGCCCTCGCCTTCAAACGTCTTCTTGAACGCCGCTTCGGCATCGATGCCCGGGCCATAATCACTGACCGCAATCGCGACCTTCTTGGCGCTGTTCTTGAAGGCGACCTTCGCTGCCGGCACCGTGTTCTGCCACATGGTGAAAGACGTGCGGACGATGTAGGGGCTCTTCTCCACGATCGCCGATGTCGCAGCGTTCATCACAATGAGCGGCGTCTTGGATTCTTCGAGCAGCGGCGCGATCGCCATCGCGTTCGGCGTGAAATAGACGCCGGCGAGATACTGCACCTTTTCCTTGACCAAAAGCTCCTGGGCCAGCGCTTTCGACTTCGCAGGATTGGGGCTTTCTTCGTCGCGATAGACGAATTCGACGGTGTGATTGCCGACCTTGTTGCCGTTCTCGGCGACCCAGGCATCGATACCCATCTTGAAATTCTTGCCGAACAGCGAATACGGGCCCGACATGGTGCCGATGACGCCGACCTTGATGACGTCGGCCGAGGCTGCCCCCGTCATCGCGCCCATGATTGCCATTGCAAGTAAAGGACGGCTCATCTTTGTCATTCTGGTTGTCTCCGGTGTGAAACGTTTCTTTGGGCGAAGTTCATATCCAATAACGAAGTTCTTATTCAATAAACGTGCCGGGTGTCGATGCAACGACGGCGGATGCGCGCCATTGTCGCTGCTCAGAACATCTCGAAATATTCGCGCTGCTCCCAGTCGGAGACCTCCGCCTGGAAGCGGTCGATTTCAGCATTCTTGATGTGCGTATAATAATCGACCATCGTCGCTCCCATCTTCTCGCGGAAGAACGGATCCTCCTTCAGCGCGAAGGTCGCTTCGCGGAGCGACTTGGGCAGAAGGTCGGCATTGGTCTCATAGGGCGTATCGGCCGACGGCCCGGGATCGAGCTTCTGATCGACGCCGTCGAGGCCGGACAGAATCTGCGACGCCATATAGAGATACGGATTCGCTGCCGGCTCGCCGACGCGGTTCTCGATGCGGGTGGCGGAATCATTGAGCCCGCCGAGCACGCGCAGCATGGCACCGCGGTTGTCACGGCCCCAGATGGCACGGTCCGGCGCCAGCGAATAGGAGCGATAGCGCTTGTAGCCGTTGATGGTCGGCGTCGTGAACACGGTCGCCGCGCGGGCATGCGCGAGCAGCCCGGCGAGATAGCCCTGCCCGAATGCGGACAGCGGCTCGGTGCCTTCGGTCGGCATGAAGGCGTTGGTGCCGGTTGCACGCGAAACGATCGATTGATGCAGATGCCAGCCGGACGACACGACGTTCGGAATCTTCGGCCGGCACATGAAGGTCGCGTGATAGCCGTGACGATGCGCGATCTGCTTCACGGCCGAGCGGAACAGCACCATGCTGTCGGCGGGCGTGAGACCGACCGTCGGCGCGAAGGTGAATTCGCACTGGCTCGGGCCATACTCGACTTCCACCGACCGCAGCGGCAGACCCAGCGCCATCACGTCGCGCCGGATGATCTCCAGCACCGGCTCCATCTGATCGTAGCGTTGTTCGGTGAGATAATTGTAGCCGTGCGACAGCAGGCTGACATCCGGGGGCGTGCCGGGCTGTCCGGCATCCTCCGGCGTCATCCGGTTGTTCTCGACGTTGAAGATGTGAAACTCGACTTCGAGACCGGCAACGAAATCGTAGCCGCGCGTTTCGAGATCGCCGAGCACCTTCTTGAACAGGTTGCGCGTCGCAAACGGGACCGGGCGCCCATCGGCAAAATGCACGTCGCACAGGACCCAGCCGGTTTCCGGCGCCCACGGCAGCACGCGGAAGGTGGAAGGGTCGGGGATCATCAGCACGTCAGCTGCGCCCTGCATCTCCGGAATGCCGAAGCCGCCACCGGCGGTGAACACCGGAAACACCGTCTTGTGCGAGGTGTCCTTGGCGAACATCGTCGTGGTGATGGAGCAGCCGCTTTCGAGGCAGCGCAATGCCTCGCTAGCGATCAGCGTCTTGCCACGCAGGATGCCATGCTGATCCGGGAACGACAGCCGGATCACCTCCAGCTTCTGTTCCTCCACGATGGCGCGCAGCCGGGCGGCGGCTTCCTTCTGCTCTTCGGACCACAGGCCGTGACGTTCAACGAAACTCAACCGAACTCTCCCCGCAAATAGATGAGTCGTAGGGTGGGCAAAGGCGCGCTAGCGCCGTGCCCACCATCTGCCTCCCCGTGCACAATGCGGTGGGCACGCTGCGCTTTGCCCACCCTACGACCACAACGACCGCCTACTCCGCCGCCGGCAGATGGACGACATTCGAGCCAGGCTCGGTCTGGTCGACCGGCACCGGCGCCATCCACGGCGCGCCGCGGCGGCGGGCGACATCGACTTCCATCCAGTAGGTCTCCCAGCCCTTGCTCGGCCCGATGCCATCCATCGTGCCGGGCCCCTGAATGCTGCGCGCGCTGTCGGCATCGAGGAACAGCATCGGCTTCTGACCGCCGGCGACCTTTTCGATCTCGGCGCGCAGCAGCTTGCGGTAAGCGATGATCGCCTTGTCGGACTGGCCGAGATGTTCTCGGGTGCGATCCTGGATCTTGCCCATGGACTCCACCGCCCACTGATCGTGAACGTTGATGTCGGCGCCCATGCCCGTATAGGTCTCGTGCTTCTGCTCGTGCGGATCGAAGCCGTAATCATTGCGCTTGTTCTTGCGCGAGGTGTAGTTCGGCAGTTCGTAAAGCTCGAGCCGCTGATCGGTCATCTTCTTCTTGTCCACCGGCTTGGTGTAGCTGGTGAAGATCGCATACCAGTAGCAATTCTCGTCATCCACCGGCACATGCCACTGGGTGATCGTCATTTCCTCGCTCATGGGAATGACGAAGCCGTGGGGAAACAGCTGATTGGTGACGCGCACATGGGTACGCTCTTCGTCGAGCTCGCGCAGTGCGATCAGGCGCAGGCCGTATTCGGTCGATTCCACGTTGATGATCGGGCGATCATATTCACGCAGGATCTTGGTCATCGGCACTTCCGTGCCGGCCGACGCGCCGCGAAACTGCTTGCCGTAGGACGCCTTGACGTCTTCATCCTCGAAGAAGCGATGCAGGAACGAGGCGTGGGCGGGATCGATGCCGACCTCCATGGCCTGCAGCCAGTTGCATTCGAACAGGCCCTTGAAGGCAAAGGTGTACTGTGTCGGCGCGGCGAAACAGTCGATTTCGGGGAAAGCCGGCGGCTCGCCCTCACCAAGATAGGCCCACAGGATGCCACCCTTCTCGGCGACCGGATAAGCGCGCTGCTTGATGCCGGCGCAGAGCTTGGACGACTTCGGCTCGGCCGGGGTTTCCAGGCACTTGCCATCGACGTCGAACAGCCAGCCATGAAACGCGCAACGAATGCCGCCACCCTCGAGGCGGCCGAAAGCGAGATCGGCGCCGCGATGCGGGCAATCCCGATCGAGCAGGCCATAGCGGCCCTGCTCGTCGCGGAAGACGACGAAGTCTTCGCCGAGCAAGCGTACCGGGCGGATCGGACGCTCGCCTTCGAGTTCAGCGGTGAGAGCCACCGGCTGCCAGTACATCCGCATCAGTTTACCGGCAGGAGCCTTGGGGCCGACGCGGGTGATCAGATCGTTCTGCTCTTGGCTCATCATGGCGTAGGGCCTTTCCTCGTTGCTCACGGGCTCGTTGCTCGACTTGACCGAAGTGCCTCTATCCGGTGAGCGAAGTCATCATTGAGCGAAGTTTGTTCGTCTATTGAACTTATGTACGATTTTAACGCTAGAGCTATTCCAAGCAAGCGGAATTTTACAGCAGCTTTGGCGTGCTTTTGAGCAGCCGCGCGGTGCTCCAGCCCTGCGCGGCACCTTGCGAGCTGCGAACAGATGTTCAATATGTGGCGGTGAGTAAGGGGACCCGTCATGCCGAAGACTTTGCCGCTGCGCGCCGATCGCGCTTGGGAGCATCACGATGAGTAATGGTCTCGTCATTGTCGGCGCCTCATATGCGGGCGTCCAAGCAGGCATCAGCGCCCGCGAAAAAGGCTATCAGGACCCGATCCGAATTGTCGCGGACGAAATCCACCTGCCTTACCAGCGGCCGCCGCTGTCGAAGGCGTTTCTGTCCAGCGACTTCGCGCATAACAGCCTGTTTTTGCGCGGCGACGACTACTTCAAGAATCAGGGCATCGAGATGGTGCTCGGCCATCGCGCTGTCGCACTCGATCGCGCGGCGAGCCGGCTCACGCTCGACAGCGGCGACAGCCTGCCCTTCCAATCGCTCGTCATCGCCACCGGCTCGCGCGCGCGTAGGCTGGCGATACCCGGCCATGATCGCGACGGCATCGTCTATCTCCGCACGCTCGACGATGCGCTGACGCTGAAGCCGCGCCTGCAGGCCGCAAACAACGTCGTCATCGTCGGCGGTGGTTTCATCGGCCTCGAAGTCGCGTCCACCGCCGCCAAGACAGGCAAGAAGGTGACGCTGATCGAGGCGCAGTCACGGCTGCTGGAGCGCGCGGTATCGCCGCTGATCTCGCAATTCCTGCTCGATATCCATCGCTCGCATGGCGTCGATATCCGCTTCAACGAATCCGTCGTCGCCATCGAAGGCAGCGGCGCAGCCAATGAGGTGGTGACTTCGAGCGGCCTGCGCGTGCATGCCGATCTCATCGTCGCCGGCATCGGCGGGATCGCCAATGACGAGCTCGCGGTGCAGGCCGGCATCGCCTGCGCCAATGGCATCGATGTGGATGAACATGGGCGAACCGATGCCCCGAACATCTATGCAGCCGGCGACGTCAGCAATCACCACAACACGTTCGCCGGCCGCCGCGTGCGCCTCGAAGCCGTGCAGAATGCGACCGACCAGGGCAAAGCGGCGGGCGCCATGATCGCAGGCAAGCCGGAGCCCTATGACGCGGTGCCGCGGTTCTGGTCCGATCAGTATGACGCCAAGCTGCAGATCGTCGGCCTGTCCGTCCCCACCGATACGGCCGTGGTCCGTGGCGACATGGCCGAAGGGAAATTCTCCGTCTTCTACTATCGCGACGGCCAATTGACTGCGGTGGACAGTATCAACCGTCCGGGCGATCAGATGATCGCGCGACGTCTGATCACCGCATCGCTGTCGCCGACGCCGGAGCAGGCTGCCGATCTGTCCTTCGATCTGAAAAAATTCGAAGCTGGCAGATAAGGCCCGGACCTGATGCCGAAGATCAAGCGACCCGACGACGAGCGCGGCAATACCGACTTCATCGAAAGCCTCGATCGCGGCTTGCGGGTGTTCGAATTGTTCGGCAGCCAGTCGCGCCCGATGACGCTGAGCGACGTCGCCAAGGCGACGAATTTGCCGCGTGCCACGGCGCGGCGCATCCTGTTCACACTGGAGCATCGTGGCTACGTGTTCAGCGACGGAAAGCTGTTTGCGCTGACGCCGCAGGTGTTGGGGCTGGCCGGCGCCTACATGACGTCCAACCAGATCGTCACCATCCTGCAGCCGGTGCTCGATCAGATCTCCACCGATGCGCAGGAGATTTCATCGCTCGCCGTTCTCGATGGCAACGACGTCATCTTCGTCGCGCGGGCCAGCCCGGCCCGCGTGTTCTCGGCCGGGATCGACCTCGGTTATCGCCTGCCGGCCTTCTGCTCGTCGGTGGGCCGCGCTCTGCTCGGCCAATATGCCGACGAGCGACTGACGGAGGTGCTCGACGGCATGACGCTGACGGCGATGACCCCCTTCACCGTCACCGACAAACAATCGCTGAAGGCAGCCATCGACGCCGA
>JAPLPC010000542.1 GCA_026400425.1 Hyphomicrobiales bacterium
ATGACAGATGCCGCGGGCGACCACATCGTACGGCGCCACGCCATCCAGCGACTGGTCCTTGAACATCAGCGTGCCCTGCGAGCCGATGGAGCGCGAGATGGCTTTCAGCAGCGTGGTCTTGCCCGCTCCGTTGGGGCCGAGCACGCCGACCAGCTCGCCTTTCTCCACAGTGATTGATACGGATTCGATCGCCAGCGCCTTGCCGTAGCTGACCTTGAGGTCTTTGATTTCAAGCAGAGGCATAGGAGTCCTCCGTCTTGCCGATATAGGCCTCGATCACTTTTTCATTTTTCACGATTTCATCCGGCGGCCCGACGGCGATGATCTCGCCGAAATTCATCGCGATCACGCGCGATACCAGCGCCATGAATTCGCGCAGCTTGTGTTCGATCAGCAGAATGGTGAGGTTCTCCTCGCGGTGCAGGCGGCGGATCAGTTGCGCCAGCTGTTCGATCTCGCTGCTTCCAAGCCCTGCGAAAGGCTCGTCGAGCAACAGCAAATCCGGGCGCGTCGCTAAGGCGCGAGCGATTTCGAGCCGCCGCAGATCACCATAAGGCAATGTCTCCACCGGTTCCTTGTCGCGGCCGCCGAGACCGACCTGCGCAAGCAGATGGCGCGCACGCGCCTCCTTGTCCTTGTCCTGGCTGGCGCGGGGCGACATGCAGGCGACCAGCACGTTTTCCAGCAGGTTCATGCCGATGAACGGCCGCGTGAGCTGGAAGGTGCGCGCCATGCCGCGATTGACAACCTGGTACGGCGCGAGATCGCGGACCAGCTCGCCATTGAAGTGGATGCTGCCGGCTGTCGGCGGCATGAAGCCGGTGAGGATGTTGAACAGGGTGGTCTTGCCGGCACCGTTCGGCCCGAGGATCCCTGTGAAATCGCCTTTCTTGAGGGTGAAGCTCGCATTCTTCACGGCGGTCAGGCCGCCGAAGCGTTTGGTGACGCCGTTGACTTCGAGAAGGTCACTCATCGCAGGCGCTCCGTCATCCGGCGCCAGAGCGGCGCGATCAGTCCGTTCGGCAGGAAGAACAGGATCATCATCAGCGTCAGCGTGTAGATCCAGAGCCGGTATTCGCCGAACCCGCGCAGCATCTCCGTGAGCAGCGTCAGCAGGATGGCGGCCACGGCGGCGCCATAGATCGAGCCGATGCCGCCCACATAGACCATGATGATCACGGTGATGGACACGACAACCGAGAACAGCGGCGGTGACACCTGCAACTGGTAATGCGCATAGAGCGCGCCGCCGAGCCCGGCGAAGCCGGCGGAGATCATCAGCGACACGATTTTGTAGAAGGTGACGTTGATGCCCGCCGCCTGACACGTCGCCTCGTCGCCGCGAATGGCGCGCAGCAGCAGGCCCCAATGCGATCGGGCCAGCAATGTCAGGACGATGACCGTGACGGCGAGGATGCCGAGCGCGAACCAGTAGTAATACAGCGGCGTCTTCATCAGGGGATCGAGCCCGTAGATGCCCTCTTCGCCGCCGGTGTATTCCCAGAAGATCAGGCAGAGGCGCTGCAGGATCGCCGAGGTCGACAGCATGGCCAGCGCAAAATAAGGCCCGCGCAGGCGCAGCGTCGGGAATCCGACGAGGATGCTGAAAGCCACGGCGACGACGACGCCGAGCGGCAGGCTGTACCACGGGTTCGCCGTCCAGATCGACGACAGGAAGCCGGCCGTATAGGCGCCGGTGCCGATGAACAGCGAATGCCCGAAGTTCTCGCGGCCGGTAAGCCCGGACATGAAGTCCCAGCTCGCGGCCCAGATGCCGTAGATCACGCAGACGGTGAGCACGCCGGTGAGATAATTGCTGGAGATCAGCACAGGCGCGAGCGCGAGAATCGCGATGACGACAAGTCCGCCGGCGATATCGATCAATGAAAGTTGCCGCATGTCAGAACGCCGCCCGAATGCCGGCAGGCCTGATCATCAGCGTGACCACCACGGCGACGAGCGACACCAGCTCCGTCCACGACGTCGAGATGAGATAGGCGACGATGGTCTCGGAATAGCCAAGGATCAGGGAGGCAATGATGCTGCCCGGTATGGAGCCGAGGCCGCCGACGATGACGATGGCGAAAGCCTTCACCATCGGCAGCAGGCCCATGGTCGGTTGCACGGTGAGGAATGGCGACACCAGGATGCCCGCCAGTGCTGCGGTGCCTGCCGAAATCGCCATCACGATGGAGAAGATGCGGTTGGTGGGGATTCCCATATATTGCGCGGCCTCCGGATCCTGCGACACCGCCAGGATCGCGGCACCGAGCCGGGTGCGCTGGATGAACAGCCACAGCAGCAGCAACACGAGCACGCCCATCACCAGCGCCAGCAGTCGCTGGCCGCCGATGTCGACGCCGCCGATGGTGAGCTTGTCGGCGACGAAGGAGGGCACGTTGCGATATTCGGAGCCGAAAGTGATGAACAGCGCCTGCTCCACGGCCAGCGACACCGCCAGCGTGATCATCAGCACCGCCAGCTGCGAGGCGCGTAGCGGGCGCACCAGATAGCGCTCCATCAGCACGCCGAAACCCGCGACGATCAACACCGCGAGCGGCGCGGCGATCAGCAACGGAACATTGAGCACGGAGGTCAGCACATAGGCCGAATAGGCGCCGAGCGCATAGAACGAGCCGTGGGCGAGATTGAGGATGCGTGCCACGCCGAAGATGAGCGTGAAGCCGACAGCCAGCATGGCATAGATGGCGCTCGATACGGCGCCGTAGATCAAGATCTGAAGCATGACATTCCGCGCGTGAGGGGCAGGAGGATAGACGGCGCCCCAACCGTCATTGCGAGCGTAGCGAAGCAATCCAGTCTCGGATCTTGGTTCACTGGATTGCTGCGTCGCTAAGGCTCCCCGCAATGACGGCTGTTAGGCCTGTTCGTCGCGGTCAGTTCATCCACGGCGGCGGGATCATCGGTCCCTTGGCCGCGGCCTTCGGCCAGACGATGACGCGTGCGCCATCCTTCTGCCACTGCGCAAACAGCAGGTTCTGCAGGCCCGGTCCCTGCTTGACGTCATGCACCTCGTCGAACTGGATCTTGCCGGCGATGCCGACATAGTCGGTCTTTTCCAGTTCCTTGATCACGGCACCCGGCTCGACCGAATTGGCGCGCTTCACGGCCTCGGCATAGACATGGACCGCATCATAGGTGCCGACGCCCGTATAGACCGGTGCGGTGCCGAAGCGCTTCACGAATTCATCCCAGAACGGGATCGTCTTCGGCGTCAGTTCGGCGCGGGTGGCGAACAGGCCGACGGTCTCGGACAGTGCCTTGCCGCTGACACGGGTGAAGAAGTCTGCATCCTGGCTCTTCACGTCGATGCCGCCGATCGGGATCGGCACCTGGGCATCATGCCACTGCTTGACGAAGATGTCCGATGAGGCGTGCGACAGGATCACGATCAGATATTGCGCGCCCGAATTCTTCACCTTGGCGAATAGCGGCGAGAAGTCCGAGGTCGACGTGTCGAAGAATTCCGATAGCGGCACTTCGGTGCCGCCTTCCACGGCGCCCTTCTTCAGGATCGGCACGAGATCCTGCACCCATTTGGCGTTCTCGCCGACGATGGCAACCTTCTTCAGGCCCATCTCGCCTTTCAGCTTGCCATTGATGAAATCGACCAGCGCGCGGGCCTGATGGCCGGCATGGATCGGCGATACCCGGAAGATGTATTTGTAGTTCTCGTAATCGGACTTCACCTTGGCGGTGATCGACGGCGATGCGGCACCGACGCCGAGATAGATCGTCTTGGCGTTTGAAATATGCGGCAGCTGCGCCAGCGTGACGCCCGACGTATAGCCGCCGATCAGCACATCGACCTTTTCGTCGGCCGTCAGCTTCTTGATGGCGGCGATGCCTTGCTCGGGATTCTCGGTTTCGTCCGCTACGACGATTTCAAGCTTGCGGCCGAGCAATCCGCCTTTGGCGTTGATTTCCTCGATGGCCATTTTTGCGGCGTTTTGCGTATCGCGGCCGACTTGCAATTGGATGGAGGTGTGAAGGCCGATCTTGATCGGCTGTTGCGCCATGGTCGGCGCTGTCGA
>JAPLPC010000320.1 GCA_026400425.1 Hyphomicrobiales bacterium
ACGTGGCCCGAACAATGTCGCGGCGATGATGACCAGCAGAACCACGGCACCGGCAACGCCCGCAGGGCTGCGCGCGAACTGGCGCAACGCGGCGGCCATCGGCGAGCTGGCAGGGCGCGCGGGCAATGCCGTGGCGTCGGGCTTGATGGCGGTCGTGTCGATGACGGTCATCGGGCCCCCGAACGGATGCGTGGATCGACGAGGCGATAGACCAGATCGGTGATGATGTTCGCGGCCATCACCAGCACGGCCGAGAAGAAGAGGACCGCCAGCAACGTCGGGTAATCGCGGCGCAGGATGGATTCGAACACCAGACGACCCATGCCCGGCCAGGAAAACACCGTCTCCACCAGTACGGCGCCGGCGAACAGGTGGCCGAATTGCAGGCCGGCCACGGTGACGATCGGGATCAGCGTATTGCGCAACGCATGTTTGCCGATAACGACGAATTCGGGCAGGCCTTTCGCGCGCGCCGTACGGACATAGTCGGCCGTCAGGGCATCGATCATGTTGACGCGGGCGAGGCGGCTATATTGCGCGATATAGACCAGCGCCAGCGTCGTAGCCGGCAGCACCAGATGCGTCATGACATCGAGCGCGTAGGCGACGCCTGTTTTCGGACGGGCCACGTCGGTCATGCCCGTGACCGGCAGGATCGGCCACACCGATCCGAACAGCAGCAGCAGCATGAGACCGGTCCAGAACACCGGAGCGGCATAGCCTGCGAGCGAGATCACCGTCACGCCCTGGCTGAACAATCCGTTCGGCTTGCGGGCACTGATGATGCCAAGCAGTGTGCCGACGACGATCGAGATCGTCAGTGCGGACAGCACGAGATACAGCGTCGCAGGGATGCGCTGGGCGATCAGGCCGAGCACCGGCTCGTTGAAATAATAGGAGTAGCCGAAATCGCCCGTGGCGACTTTGCCGAGATAGGTGACGAGCTGTTCGGGCATGCTCTTGTCGAGACCGTATTTCACCCGCAGTGCGTCGATCACCTCGGCTGACGCACCACCCATCTCTCCGGCGATCACCAGCGCGGGATCGCCCGGCGCAGCGTGGATCAGGCAGAAATTGAGGACGAGTACGGCAAGCAGCAAGCCAAACGCGTTGGCCAGTTGCTTGCCGAGATGGAGAACGAAATTCATGTTGCGGGTCGATTCGTTGCGTGGCGAAAGCTTCGCGATGTCGCCTCATCTGCCTCCGTCGTTGCGAGCGAAGCGAAGCAATCCAGTCTTCCGTGTGGCGCTGGATTGCGTCGTCGCTTCGCTTCTCGCGACGACGGAGGAGACGGCGGTCTCAGGTCTTCGGCTTGACCTCCCAATTGATCTCATCGAGCGGTGACATCACGCCCCAGATCGTGGTGGGCAGATTATTCAAGCCTTTGGCGAAGGCGTTGCGATAAGGCGCGCTGTTGATGAAATAGATCGGTACATCGTTGACGACGAGCTTCTGGAACTCGGCATATAGCGCCTTGCGCTTTTCGGGCGAGCGTTCTTCCGCACCCGCTGCGAGCAATTCATCGACCTTGGGGTTGCTGTATTGCTGGGTGTTCGACCAGATGATCCCCTTGCGGATATTGCTCGACAGATAAGTGCGGTTGACGCCGATCACCGGGTCGCCCCAGTTGAAGACGTTGTCCATGGTCAAGTCGAAATCGTAATTGGCAACGCGCTGGGCCCAGGTCGGGAAGTCCGGTGCGGCGCGGACTTCGAGCGTGATGCCGACGCGCTTGAGCTGCGATCGCAGATATTCGGCGACGTTGCGTTGTTGCTCTTCGTCACCGGGGATGAAGTCGATGGTCAGACTCATGCGGGAGCCATCGGCGGCTTTGGGATAGCCAGCTTCGTCGAGTAGCTTCTGCGACTTGGCGAGATCGAGCTTGTACATCTCCACATCAGCAGCGAGCAGCGGCGACCCCGGTGCAATCGGGCTGGTCGCCATCTTCGCCTTGCCGCCCATCAGCTTTCCGGTGATGAATTCGCGATTGGCGGCATAGGCAATGGCCTGTCGCACACGGACGTCGTCAAGTGGCTTCTTCTTGGTGTTCAAGGCGAGCCAGTTGATGGGGCCGATGCCTGCAAAACCCTTGTCGGTGATGGTGACGTTCTGCATCTTTTCGATGCGATCGATGTCACGCGTGTTGGAGATGAAGGGCAGGAGGTTGACATCGCCCCGCTCCAGCGACACCACGGCCGCATTGGAATCGGAGACGAGCTTGACCACGATCTTGTCCAGCTTCGGTCGGCCAGCGATGAAGAACTTGTCGAATTTCTCCAGCGCATAGAATTCACCCTGCTTGTATTCGGTCAGGCGATACGGCCCCGAGCCGATCGGCTTGAGATTGGCCGGATGCGACTTGACGTCCTGACCATCGCCATACACGT
>JAPLPC010000324.1 GCA_026400425.1 Hyphomicrobiales bacterium
GCTTCCGGCACCAGCAAGCCCGCAAAGCCCATCTCGGCAAATGTCTTCCAATGTTCACGCGAGAAGCCGGTGGCGTCCTTGCTGTCGCGCAGCTGTCGGAAATGCGCGATCGGCGCCTTGTCGCCGATGAACCCGCGGGCGCTGTCGCGGAGCATGGTCTGTTCGTCGTTGAGGAGGAGAGGCATGGGGTGATGTCCGATAAATCGAGAGAAAAATTCAGAGGTGAAGCCACTCTCTCAGCCGTCATTGCGAGGAGCGAAGCGACGCGGCAATCCAGTTCCTGCCTCAAGACAGACTGGATTGCATCGTCGCAAGGGCTCCTCGCAATGACGGTGGAGAGGTCGGTGGCACTACGCCCCCGGCAAATCCAGAATGCGCTTGGCGACGATGCCCAGCATCACTTCGCTGGTGCCGCCTTCGATGGAATTGGCCTTGGTGCGCAGCCACGCGCGCGGCTTGGCGCCCTCGTGCGAGCGCGGGCTTTCCCATTCCAGCGCGTCGATGCCGCCGGCCGACATCAGGATTTCGTGGCGCCGTTTGTTGAGCTCGGTGCCGTAATACTTCATCGCCGACGAGAAGGCTGGATGGCCCTGCCCGGCCTTGGCGAGATCGACGGCGCGCTCGGCGGCACAGGACAGCGCGGCTTCGTCCACCTCGAAGCTCGCGATCTGCCCACGCAGCATCGCATCGTCGAGCCGGCCTTGCGCATCGACACCGATCGTATCCGCCGCCACCTGGCCTAGCGGGCGGCCGCCGCCGCGCTCGCCCATGCCGGAGATCATTGCGCGCTCGTGCTGCAACAGATATTTGGCGACATCCCAGCCGCGATTGACGGTGCCGACCACCTGCGATTTCGGCACCCGCACATTGTCGAAGAAGGTCTCGCAGAATGGCGACTTGCCGGAGATCAGGAGGATCGGCTTGGTCGAGACGCCCGGCGACGCCATGTCGAACAGGATGAAGCTGATGCCGTCATGCTTCTTGGCGGCACCATCCGTGCGCACCAGGCAGAAGATCCAGTCGGCGTAATTCGCATATGACGTCCAGATCTTCTGACCGTTGATGACGTAGTGATAGCCGTCACTCTCGGCGCGCGTCTGCAGCGAAGCGAGGTCGGAGCCGGCATTGGGTTCGGAATAGCCCTGGCACCAGCGGATCAGGCCGGCCGCGATCTTCGGAAGATGCTCTTTCCTCTGTTCGTCATTGCCGTATTTCAACAGCGCCGGCCCGAGCATCCAGATGCCGAAGCTCGATAGCGGCGGCCGCGCGCCGATCCGTGCCATTTCCTCGCGCAGCACTTTCGCTTGCGCGCCGTCGAGACCACCGCCACCATATTGCTGCGGCCAGTCCGGCACCGTCCAGCCTTTGTCGCGCATCCGCTCGAACCACAGGCGCTGCGGCTCCGACGAGAACTTCGTATTGCGACCGCCCCAGAACACATCCTCATCGGCCGTCACCGGCTTGCGCATCTCCGGCGGGCAATTCTGCTCCAGCCAGACGCGGGTGTCGTTGCGGAATTGGTCGAGATCCGACATTGGGGTTTCCTGTCGTTTGTGCGCAGGCGCGAGACGCCCGCATTGTTGTTGGCGCGAAGCTTACCCGGCGCTCCACGGAATTCAATGGGTTGTCGCGGACTGCGGAAACTCGCTAGCCTCAGCGAAGCAACAGCAAAAACGAGACGAGGAAACGCGATGCGCCTGAAACTTCTTTCGCCTGGCGAAATGACTGCCGACCAAAAGGCGATCTATGACGAGTCCATCGCCAGCAAGCGCGGGAAGCCGCCGGAGCCGATGAGGGCCTGGCTCGCCAGCCCGGAAATGGCGCGCCATGCCACCCGGCTCGGCGCCTTCCTGCGCTACGACACCTCGCTGTCGGACGCCCATGCCGAACTGGCGATCCTGGTCACGGCGCGACACTGGACAGCGCATTTCGAATGGTACGCGCACAAGACGTTCGCGCTCAATGCCGGCCTCGACCCCGCCATCATCGAAGACATCAAGAACCGTCGCACGCCGACCTACGGCGAGACCAGGGAGCGCGTGATCTATGACGTCGCAATATCGCTGCACGAAGCGCAAGGCTTGTCGAAGCCGCTCTATGACGAAGCCGTCGAGGTGCTTGGCGCCAAGGTTCTGGCCGAGATCATCGGGCTGTGCGGCTATTACACGATGGTGTCGATGACACTGAACACTTACGAATTCGGCCTGCCCGATGGGCAGGTATCGGAATTGGCGTAAGCCGCAGAACCGGTAGGGCGGATTACCAGAAACGATGGGTTTCTCCGCAACGCCCTACCTATCCCGATGCCCTGCAACCACATGACTTGCAGCAACGCCACGCAGGAGCCTTCCATGCCCGAATCCAACCCGCCGATCCCCACCGGCACACGCATCGGGCATGTGCATCTGAAGGTCGCCGATCTCGATCGCGCGCTCGGCTTCTATCGCTACGTGCTCGGCTTCCAGGTCAAGCAGCGCTATGGCGATCAGGCGGTGTTCATCGCTGCCGGAGATTACCATCACCACATCGGCCTCAACACATGGGAGAGCAAAGGTGGCCCGCCGCCGGCGCCCGGCACCACCGGGCTGTTCCACACCGCGATCCTCTACCCGACCCGCGCCGCACTGGCCGATGCCCTGCACCGCGTGCTCGCCGCCGGCATCACGCTCGACGGCGCCAGCGATCACGGCGTCAGCCAGGCGCTGTATCTGCGCGACCCCGACCAGAATGGAGTCGAACTGTATTGGGATCGCCCGGAGAGCGAATGGCCGCGCGACGCCGATGGCGGCATCGCGATGTTCACCAAACGGCTGGATGTCGAGGATCTGTTGAAGGCGCGGGAAACCTAAAGCTTCACCCTCATCCTGAGGAGCGCGCCCTCGCGCGCGTCTGGAAGGATGGCCACACACTCAGGCACTCTCGCAACTCTTGGTTCGAGACGGCGCTACGCGCCTCCTCACCAAGAGGGTCAGAGCGTGACCTTCCGCCCTCGCACCAATATCATCACCGCCGCCATCACCTGCAGCATCATGCAGCCATAAAACGGCATACTGTAGCTGCCCGACAGATCCCTGAGCCATCCGACGATGCCCGGCCCGAAGGCGTAAGTCACCTGCGTGACCGAGGTGATCAGGCTCACCAGCACGCCGAACGAGCGCGGATCGAATTCGCGCTGCACGATCAAGGCCGGCAGCGTGATGAGGTTGCCGACCGAGAATCCGAACAGAGCGCAAGCGAAAAACAGGGTTGGTGCATTGTGCGTGTTGATGACGATGGCCAGTGCCGTCTCCTAACTGAGAAACGACAGTGCGGCGGCCAGCCGCTGATCGAGCCGGTCGATCACCGTCGAGAACA
>JAPLPC010000125.1 GCA_026400425.1 Hyphomicrobiales bacterium
CCAGTAGAACATCCGCTTCAGGCTGCGAGAAAATCCCCCGCGGCTCTTGCTGCGCGCTTTACTGGTGGTGCGGCCCTTGCGCGGCTTGTCGCTGTTGCCACCGTCGCGCTTCGGTGCCTTCTTCGGCCGCTCGTCGCCGCCGGGAACGCGGTCGTCGGCAGACAGGCGCAAATCGGATAGTGCCGCCGAGATGCCGAATGTCGGCTCCTTGCGTCCGCCGCCTTTTTTCTTGCCCCACGCCATACTCGAACACCACTCCGTTGCCGGCAGGGTAACCGGTGCGGTTTAAGGCGCCGTAAAGCCAAGATGAATGGTTAGGAAACCGGGCTCGTCTGCTGGATCGGCGCGAATATTATGGCGTGTCGCTTGCACGAACCGATTGAAGTCGCGCATAGAATTCCATCAGGTGAATAACGCGGGCGAACGTTCGCGACCGAGAGGGGCGGTTCGAAGTTGCGTGTTGATCCGGCAAGTGACGATCAGATCCCGGCCGCGGTCACGAACGCGCAGCGGCTTGCGGTGCTGCACAGTTACGGGATGCTCGATACCGGACCGGAACCGGAACTCGACGATATCGTCACGCTGGCACGCCAGATCTGCGGCGCACCGATCGCGCTGATCAACCTGGTGGATGCCGAGCGGCAGTGGTTCAAGGCGGTGTCCGGCCTCGAGATCTGCGAGACACCCATCGAGCACTCGGTTTGTGCCCATGCGCTGACCGTGCCCGAAACGCTCAACATCCCGGACCTGACGCGCGACCCGCGCACCCGGCACAATCCTCACGTCACCGGCGCACCATATCTGCGCTTCTATGCCGGCGCCCCCTTGATCGCGGCCGAAGGCGTCGCGATCGGCACGGTCTGCGTGATCGATACCGCGCCGCGGCCGGGTGGGCTTCGGCCCGATCAGCTCGCAGCGCTCGAAGCGCTGGCGCGCCAGGTGATGTCGCAATTCGAACTGCGCCGGGATCTGGTCCGCGCTTACGAACAGAAGCGGGATCAGGCGGCGGCGATTGCTACTCCCAACCGCGATATCGAGCTGGAGGACCGCTATTACACGCTGTTCAATTCGCTGGATGTCGGGTTCTGCGTCATCGAGCTGGCCTTCGATACGCAGGGCGCACCGATCGACTACACATTCGTCGAGGTCAATGCCGCGTTCGAATATCAAACCGGGCTGCAGAACGCTGTCGGCAAACGCATGCGCGAGCTTGCGCCCCAGCATGAGCAGTATTGGTTCGACATCTACGGCAAGGTTGCCTTGACCGGCCAGCCGGTGCGTTTCGAGCAGCGCGCCGAACAGCTCGGCGATCGCTGGTATGAAGTCCACGCCTTCCGGATCGGCTCCGCCGAGCAGCATCAGGTCGCCATTCTTTTCAATGACGTCAGCGTGCGCCGCAGTACCGAACAGCAACTCCACCTGGTCAATTCCGAACTCGGTCATCGCATCAACAATGCGATGGCGCTGGTTCAGGCCATGGCGATGCAGACACTGCGCGGCGTCAAGGATCGCGATGCCGTCGAGGCGTTCGAGCGGCGCCTTGATGCACTCAGCCGTGCCCACAAGGTTTTGCAGGGGGAGAGCTGGTCGTCGGCAGGCCTGCGCGCCGTGATTTCGGGTGTGCTGGCGGCGCATGCGGACAAGGCGCGCGTGAAGCTGGACGGACCGGACATCGCGCTCGATCCGAAGGCGGCTGTGTCGCTGTCGATGCTGCTGCACGAACTCGCCACCAATGCGGTGAAGTATGGTGCGCTGGGCGGCGACAGCGGTGAGGTCGAGGTATCCTGGACGATCGAATATGGCGTGCTTGTCTTCAACTGGGCGGAGACCGGCGGTCCGCTGGTGGAGACGCCATCGCGCAAGGGCCTGGGTTCGCGCTTGATCGATCTCGGCATCGCCGGAAGTGGCGGCGTCACGAAAAGCTATGACGCTTCGGGCTTCAGGGCGACGTTTCGCGCGCCACTGGCCAAGGTGGAGAAGAGCGTCTGACCGCAGCCAAGCGTCGCTTGGCGAGGCGGGGTGTCTCAACAAGATGAGACGTCACATGCGGAGAATCCCACCCCCGCCTATCGGCGGACCCTCCCCATTCGCTGCGCTCCGGGGAGGGAAGCCATTGGCTTAGATGCTAACGCGGGGGGCTACTCCAGTCCCTGCACCACGGGCTTGTCACCCGTCGGCGCCGGGGCGGTCGGCGCTGCGGCTGCTGGTTCCGTAGCCTTGGTGTCTGCCGGGGCCGGCTGAGTCACGGCAGATTGCTGCACCGGGGCGGGGGCAGGCGCGGCAGCCGGTTCCGCGGGCTTCTCCGCAATCGGTTTGTCGATGGCCGGCGGTTTCTCTAGGGCAACGGGCTTTTCAGGCGTCGCAACGGCACGCACCGGCGGCGCCTTCGGCAGCGGGACGGTTGCCGTGCGGCTGGCAACCTTCTGCTTGGCAGGCGGCGTGGTGGCCGACGGAGCATTGCCGGCGGTGTTGAGTCCATCGAATGGCGGACGACGATATTGCGGCAGTTCCGGCTGGGCGGCTGGCGGTCCGTAGCGCACGACGGTTTCTGCATTGCTGCGTTCGCCCATCTGGTAAGCGGGCGTGCAACGCAGGATCCGGCCGCTGCGGGCATCGATCACCATGCGTCCGTCGTCGCCACGGCGATCGACCGCCGCTACCGTGTAGACGGGTCCGCGCTGTTGCAATGTGCCAAGCGGTGAGAAACCGGCCTCGCGCAGAATGGCGTGGATTTCCTGCGGTGGCAGGATCGCGGGTGCATAACCATAGGCGTCGCGTGGCCCAGCCGAGTAAGACGGCCCGGATCCATGCCTGCGCATCGGCGGCATTTCTGCATAGGGGCCGGATTCCTCGACATCCGAGATTGGCACCACGTCACCCCGCATCGGCGGCAAAATCTGAGCCTGAGCGGCACTCGACAGCATGAGGCCGATCGCGGTCATGCATCCCACAGCGAATTTCATCTGTTGCTCCTTCGACGCCCCCGCGCCCGGAGAGTCCGGTTCCGACCGATTTGCCGTCCGTAGCGGGCGGGCGATGTCCGCCTCCCGCGCCGACGACGGGGCGCAACATCGTTGGAGAATTCGGCAACGAAAGGGCCGCATCGCGGCGCCTTCGTGCGCGGTTTTTCACCCACGCGCGAAGAAAGCGACGGGCGAATTGTCCAGCGCTGTTGCATCGCGGCGGCGGACTCGCGCATGCTTGTGTGCTAGACAAAAGTTTGGCAAGGTGATGGTTAGGACAGCATCACTGTCGCAATTTTTTGTGGCAGAACCCGCTTCGGGTCTGCAACGAAAGCGGGCGCTCCGGTTTGTGGGGCGGCTGATTAAGGCAAGACCAAGGATCGCCACCGCGCCACGGTTGGCGGCCGGCAGTCTACTTCTGAAAACGAGGCTCGCCATGCGCGCGAGCGGTATCCCGACACGGGTTCCGCGAGCGTCAAAGGTGCGCCGACAAGGGTGGCAGAACCCCGACTGGGGTTGAGAGGACGAAGATGAGCGGATCAGAGCACGAGCGCCAATTGATCGAAACCGGCACGCTTTCGGCGGGCCCGGCCATCAAATCGGCTCACGTGAAAGACGTCTCGCTCAAAGATTCGGCCATCACGCCCGAGCTGCACACCTATCGTCCGCCGGCGCTGGGTCTGTACGATCCGTCGCGCGAGAGCGACGCCTGCGGCGTTGGCTTCATCGCCAATATCAAGGGTGCGAAGTCGCATCAGATCGTTTCCGACGCCATCAATATCCTGTGCAATCTCGAGCACCGCGGCGCCACCGGCGCAGATCCGCGCTTCGGCGACGGCGCCGGCATCCTGGTGCAAATTCCACACAAGTTCTTCAGCCGCAAAGCCGGCGAACTCGGCTTCGAGCTGCCAGAACCCGGCCAATACGCCGTCGGCGCGCTGTTCATGCCGCGCGATGTGCCGTGGCGGAAGGTGCTTCAGGGCATCATCGCCGATCAGATCAAGGCCGAGGGGCTCAAGCTGCTCGGCTGGCGCGACGTGCCGACCGACAATTCCTCGCTCGGCGAAAGCGTGAAGCCGACCGAGCCTGCCAATATGCAGGTCTTCATCGGCATCGGCAAAGCCAAGGTCGTCGATGCCGATGATTTCGAGCGCCGTCTCTACATCCTGCGCAAGCAGATCTCCCACGCGATCTACTCGCGTCGCGAGCGCGGCCTGTCGGGCTACTATGCCTGCTCGCTGTCGTGCCGGACGATCATCTACAAGGGCATGTTCCTGGCCGATCAACTCGGCAGCTATTATGCCGACCTGCATGAAGAGGATTTCGAATCCGCGCTGGCGCTGGTGCATCAGCGCTTCTCGACCAACACCTGCCCGACCTGGTCGCTGGCGCATCCGTTCCGCATGGTCGCGCATAACGGCGAAATCAACACCCTGCGCGGCAATAACAACTGGATGGCGGCGCGCCAGGCTTCCGTGGAATCCGAGCTGTTCGGCAAGGATATGAGCCGGCTGTGGCCGATCTCCTATGAAGGCCAGTCGGACACGGCGTGTTTCGACAACGCGCTCGAATTCCTGGTGCAGGGCGGCTACTCGCTGTCGCACGCGGTCATGATGATGATTCCGGAAGCGTGGGCCGGCAATCCGCTGATGGATGAGCAGCGCCGCGCCTTCTACGAATATCATGCGGCGTTGATGGAGCCGTGGGACGGCCCTGCGGCGCTGGCTTTCACCGACGGCCGCCAGATCGGCGCGACGCTCGATCGCAACGGATTGCGGCCGGCGCGTTATCTCGTCACCAAGGACGACCGCATCGTCATGGCGTCCGAAATGGGCGTGCTGGCGATTCCGGAAGAAGACATCATCACCAAGTGGCGCCTGCAGCCCGGCAAGATGCTGCTGGTCGATCTGGAACAGGGCCGCCTGATCCCGGACTCGGAGATCAAGGCAGAACTCGCCGCCAGCCACCCTTACGAGCAGTGGCTGAAGAACACCCAGATGCGCCTCGAGCAGTTGCCCGACGCACCATCGACGGGCCA
>JAPLPC010000489.1 GCA_026400425.1 Hyphomicrobiales bacterium
TCGGAGCGGGCCGCCTCGATCGCCGGCCAGTTCGACACCGCGCTGAACAACATGCCCAACGGCTTGTGCATGTTCGGCCCCGACGGACGGCTCGCCGTGCTCAACAATCGCTTCGCCGAAATGATGGAAATCACCGGCAATCTGGCGGTTCGCAGCGGCATCAGCGTGCGCGAAATGGTGTCCTTGTGCGTCAATGCCGGCACGGTTTCAGCGGCTAGCGGCATGACCATTGTCGCCGAGATCGAAAGCTGGAAGGCGGCAGAGATCACCACCATCGATCACGCGCATGATGTCGAGCGCGCGCTGTCCTGGAAATTCCAGCCGATGCCGGGGGGCGGCACAGTCGTGCTGCTCGAGGACATCACCGAGCGTCGCAACTCGGAAGCGCGCATCAGCCACATGGCGCGGTTCGACGAGTTGACCGGGTTGCCGAATCGGATGAGCTTCCGGAACGAAATCGGCCGCCTGCTCAGGACAGGTGACAACGCCGCGATGTCGGCGCTGCTGTTTGTCGATCTCGATCAATTCAAGCAGGTCAACGATACACTCGGCCACCCCTGCGGCGACCAGTTGCTGTGCATGGTGGCCGATCGTCTGCGCGAGATGTTGCGCGCAGACGATTTCGTCGCCCGCTTCGGCGGCGACGAATTCGTGGTGTTCCAGCGCAATGTGAAGGTCAACCACGACGCGGCCGATCTGGCCATGCGGATCGTGGAACGGCTGAGCGAGCGCTATGAGATCGACAATCATCGGGTCGAGATCGGCGCCAGCATCGGCATCGCTTTGACGGAGCCCGGCGTGAGCGCCGATCATCTGCTCAAGAATGCCGATATGGCCCTGTATCGCGCCAAGGCCGCCGGCCGCGGCACGTTCTGCTTCTTCCGTGAAGAGATGGCGCAGACCGTCGAAGCACGCCGCGTCCTCGAACTGGATCTGCGCAAGGCGCTGGCGGATGAAGAGTTCGAAATCTATTATCAGCCGCTCGTCAATTTGAAGTCCGGCCGCATCTCGACCTGCGAAGCGCTGCTGCGCTGGAACCATCCCGTGCGCGGCCGGGTGTCACCGGCGGACATCATCCCGATCGCGGAAGACATGGGCCTGATCGTCGATCTCGGCCGCTGGATCCTGCGCAAGGCGTGCATCGAATGCACCAAGTGGCCGGAACAGGTCAGCGTTGCCGTGAATTTCTCGTCGCAGCAGTTCCACCAGCGCGACGTGCTCAGCGAAGTGCGGTATGCGCTGGAAGTCTCGGGCCTGCCGGCGCATAGGCTTGAAATCGAAATCACCGAGTCGTCATTGCTGCGCAACACGCAGTGGACCCACGATGCGCTGTCACAACTGCACTCTGCAGGATGCCGGATATCGCTCGATGATTTCGGCACAGGTTATTCGAGCCTCAGCTACCTGCATAACTTCCCGCTGCAGAAGGTGAAGATCGATCGATCCTTCCTCGAGGGGATCAACAACGATCGCCCGCTGACGCTGCTGCGCGGCGTCGCTCGCCTCAGTGCCGATCTCGGAATGTCCGTCGTCGTGGAGGGGATCGAGACCAACGAACAGCTCGAACTCATCAGTGCGGACGGGACGATCACTGAGGCGCAGGGGTACCTGTTCAGCCGCCCGGTGCCGGCGGCGCGTATTCGCCAGTTGCTGGAAGCCTCCCATGGCCGTCGCCAGCACGAGAAGCCGCGGGACAACGCCACGGCCCGTACGACGGCGTGACGTGACGCTTCACCAAATCGTTATAATTTTCGGTGATGTGCCGTCGCGTCAGTAATTAAAGTGTTAACCAAACTAGTTCAGAACCTTTGACAACTTTTAAGAAAGCTTTAACTTTATCTTAGCCGATGAATGGCTGCGTTTCCGCGCGTGGAGAATGATGATGGCTGCGGCCGATCAAGTGACGGATATTTCTCCACGACATCACGACATTCTCGACCGCGTCGATTACCGCCTCGCCGAGACTGAAACCGAGAAGGAGGCGATCTACAGCCTCCGCTATCGCGCCTATCTGCACGAGGGCGCGATCGAGCCGCGGACCGAACGCCGTCTGAAAGACCGCTTCGACGACATGCCGAATTCCTGGACCTTCGGCATTTATATGGATGGCGAACTGGCGAGTTCGCTTCGGATCAGCGTCGGATCTCCGGACAATCCGGAAACGCCCGCAGTGGATGCCTTCGGCGATCTGCTCGGTCCGCACATCCAGGCCGGCAAGACCATCGTCGATCCCAACCGCTTCGTGGCCGATCCCGCCAATCGCACCAAGTTTCCCGAGCTACCGTATCTGACGGTGCGTCTCGGCTATGTCGCCTGCGCGTATTTCAACGCCGATATCGGCACTGCGACGGTGCGGGCCGAGCACCGCGCCTTCTACCGCCGCGTCTTCCTGCAAACGCCGTTGTGCGAGCCGAGGCCCTATCCGACGCTGGTCAAGCCGCTTTGCCTGATGGCGGCGGACTTCAACATGGTGCGCGAAAAGATTTTCGAGCGATATCCGTATTTTCGCTCCAGTCAGTTTGAGCGTCGTGCGTTGTTCGAGCGCAGGAGCGAGCCGCTGGCCCCGGATCTCCACGCGCCCGAGTTTCAGGTGCTTCGGCCCGCGTCGGCCCAGCACCCCTGATTTGACGGTCCGCCGTAGAGCGGACGTCGCGCCGAGCCGGCCGGGCAGGTAGGCGGGCAGTCTTTATTGGCGAAATCCGCGAAAAATCAGGCTGATCCGTCCGTCCTTCACCGTCGCGCCATATTTCCGAAGCATTAACCATGGCGTTGCTTTTCGGCGGCCTGTGGCTTTTGATCGGTTTTGGCAACACCTCATCAAGGTTGACGGAACGTTCGCTTAACCATCGCCCTGTAGACCGAATGACAGTTGGTTAAAGCGTGAGCGTTGGAGGCTCCGGGAATGATTCAGCAGATGCGTATCCTCCAGGGATTGAAACTGGCTGCCGTGCTGGCTGTGGCTCTGACAATGGGCGCCTGCGCGAACAAGAATGGTCTTGGCGGCGCCGATGGCGCAATGGCCGGGGCGGCTGCTCCGGGCAGCCAGCAGGACTTCGTCGTCAATGTCGGAGACCGCGTGTTCTTCGAGAGCGATCAGACCGAACTGTCGCCGCAGGCGATGGCCACTCTCGACAAGCAGTCGCAGTGGCTGCAGCAATACAACCGTTACGCCTTCACGATCGAAGGCCATGCGGACGAACGCGGGACCCGCGAATACAACATTGCACTCGGTGCCCGCCGCGCCCAGTCGGTGCGCAGCTATCTCGCCTCGCGCGGGATCGATCCGAGCCGCATGCGCACCATCTCCTACGGCAAGGAGCGTCCGGTCGCGGTGTGTAACGACATCTCCTGCTGGTCGCAGAACCGCCGGGCGGTGACGGTGCTCAACGCCGGCGCGTAACGCTTGCAGATGTGATAACAATGACGGCGTCTGCCTGATCGGCAGGCGCCGTTTTTGCGTCCCCTGGTTTTGCGTCCATCGTAATTATGACGGGTGCGGCTTTGTCGCTGCCGGAAGTCACAATTCCGGCGTAGTACCGCACTCATCGTTTCGGGCGCCATCGGGGCGCTTTTCCAGTGATCGCTCGGGCCAAGATGTCATTCAAACTCCAGTCACTCGCCGGTGCCGCGTTTCTCGCGTTGATGCTGGTCTCGGCTTCGCCGGTCTCCGCCCAGTTCTGGGGCCAGCAGCAGCAACAGCAGCAGCCGCGGACCTATGGTCAGCAGGACGGCGGTGTCGATCCGGAAA
>JAPLPC010000043.1 GCA_026400425.1 Hyphomicrobiales bacterium
ACGGAACGGAGCACCGCCCTTCACATGGAGTATCGGTTGAGGCCGTCTACTGCAGTGCAAATCGAGCAGCGCCCATGCAGCCGGCGCGTAGGGCACCGCTCGTGAAGGGTGCTAGGAACGGTGTATCCGGCGATCGAGACCGGAATATCAGGGAGACTGCATGTCAGAGGTTGCGCTCGCCGAACACCCGCCGGTCGATGGCGGCGAAACGGCGCTCCCCGAACTGACAGCGCCCGCGCAGAACGCGCTACTGGATCACCCCGTCCTACCGACTCTGCTGCGCCTGGCCTGGCCGAATGTCATGGCGCTGTCGGCCGGCACCATGGTGGTGATTTTCGAGACCACCTATGTGGGCAGGCTTGGCACCGAGGCGCTGGCGGCCATGGCGCTGGCGTTTCCTTTCGTGATGCTGACCATGACCATGTCCGGTGGCGCCATGGGCGGCGGCGTCTCCTCCGCCATCGCCCGCGCGCTCGGCGCTGGTGACCGGGACCGTGCCGATACGCTGGCGACCCATGCGCTCCTGATCGCCATCTGCTTCGGCCTGACCTTCACCGTCGCCATGCTGACCTTCGGGTCGACGCTGCTGCAATTGCTCGGCGGCCGCGGCAATGTGCTGAGCCAGGCGCTCGCCTACATCACCGTCTTCTTTGCTGGCGGCGTCATTCCCTGGCTGATGAACACATTCGCCGCCATCCTGCGCGGCACCGGCAATATGAAAGTGCCCTCCGCCATGCAGGTCACGGCGGCGGGCCTGCAGATCGTGCTCGGCGGCACGCTCGGTCTCGGACTCGGCCCGATCCCGCAATTCGGCCTGGCGGGCGTGGCAACCGGGACGCTGACGGCGTTCTGCTTCGGCACCGGCGTGATGGGCTGGTACGTGTTTTCGGGCCGCGCCCGGGTCCGCCCGATGCTGAGCGGCTTTCGGGTTCAGCGCGGCATGTTTTTCGACATCCTCAAGGTCGGTGCCATCGCCTGCTTCAATCCGCTGCAGGGCGTGCTGACACTTCTGATCTTCACCCACATGCTCGCGCATTACGGCACCGAAGTGCTGGCGGGCTACGGCATCGGCGCCCGGCTCGAATTCATGCTGACGACGCTGGCCTTTGCGGTGGGCATCGCGTCGGTGCCGGCGGTCGGCATGGCCATCGGCGCCGGCCGGATCCTTGGACCGGGTGCGCCCTGGCATTCGTCGTCGTCGGCCTGCTCGGCACGCTGATCGCGATCTTCCCCCATGCCTGGGTCAATCTGTTCACCGATGATCCCGGCGTCCGCGTCGCCAGCCGCAGCTATCTCGCTATCTGTGCGCCCATGTATGCATTCTTTGGCCTTTCGACGGTGTCCTATTTCGCCTCGCAGGGGGCCGCCAAGGTGCTTGGTCCCGTGCTCGCACAGACGGCCCGGCTCGGCTTCGTATGCGCCGGCGGCTGGTATCTGCTGTCGATCGATGCTCCGGCCACCCACTTTTTCTGGCTCGCCGCCGCATCCATGGTTCTGCTCGGCGTGCTGTCAGCCCTCAGCGTTGCGCTGACCCGCTGGGGGCCGAAGTCTGGACCAGTCCCGGATATCCGGCCGGCGCTGATGTGACGATGGCCGCTGCGCGGCGCCTATTGCTGCGGGCGCGGCGGGGCGAACGAGAGCAGCGCATCGAACAGACTGACCGGCCGCCCCGACAGCGCACCTTCGATCGACAGCAGCAGCGATTTGGTGACGATCCCCCCGCGCCCGGCAAAGCCGGAGATCTGCCCGGGCGCTGCCAATGCACGATGACACGGCACCAGGATCGCAAATGGATTGCAGGCCGCTGCCTGGGATACCGCATTGACGGCGCCGCTCACACGCAGATCGGCCGCGATGTCCGCATAGGTCCGCGTCTCGCCGCGCGGGATTTCGCAGATCGCCTGATAGACCCGACAGTTGAAGTCGGGGATGCCATCGGTGTCGAGCACCACATGGGACAGATCGATGGCCTTACCGCCGAGCAGTGTCACGATGCCGTCGATGGCATATTGAACGTTAAACGGGGGTCGCCATTCGCGCGCATCGGGATGATGCTGCAGCAGGCGCCGCCGGGTTTCCAACTCGCGCGCTTCCGGCAACTGGACAGCCGCAATCCCGGCCGCGCCCCATGCGATTGCGCATCGGCCGACCGCCGTATCGAAGGTCGTGTATCCCAGCCCTGCCATCCCGGGCCGGATGTTAGCAGGCCCATGGCATTCGCCAACCGGTAATTGCAGGTGCGGGGATACTCGCTGATCTGGCACTCGCACGGCCGATCATGCCATGATGATCGCGCCACAGGGTGCTTGGCGGATCAGCCATCCTCGGCTAGATCAGAGAGGCGGATCAGATCCTTGCGGCGCAAATTCTTGCGGCACGGATCCATGCGGGCGTAGTTCAATGGTAGAACGGCAGCTTCCCAAGCTGCATACGAGGGTTCGATTCCCTCCGCCCGCTCCAGCTAATTTCATTATACATCACAGATACTTACATCGAAAAACGGGCTTGGAATTCGTTTGATGCGAATTCGACTGTACAACGTCTGTACCACAGCGAGCCTCAAAGCCATCGGTCCTAGGCGGTTTCTTCGTTTAAAGCATAACGATAGGTTGCCCGACTTCGAAACGTTGGTTTGCAGCATCGCGTCGCCGGCAGCACGATCGATAGTCTTATCGTTCTAGCTGAGCGAAGTATCTCATGCAGAGCAGCCGCGAGTTCATCTCGACGACACTCGTCTACGGAATGATCGCATCGTCGAGCGCGACCCAACCGACATTCATGATCGCGCTAGACGACCTCTTCTGACCCCGGGGATTACAAACGGCGCTGGCCGCGCCTGCGGGCGTTCAAAGGCGATCCGGCGCCGACCCGACCAGGCTCGCGCTCCGAGTTTGTGGTGGTGGAAGCGTCTCGCTCGGGCATTGCGTTAGAGTGGAATGTTCAGCTAACGGTTGTAGCTGCAGTTTTCAGAAATCGATTTTTCAATGTGGCATGACAACGAGACAGAGCGCGACTTCCTAAATTTCTCGGGTGTCGCGGACACCGTTGCCGAAATCGTCGTACAAGCTCGCGGACGTCCGGTATCCATCGGGGTCTCCGGTTCTTGGGGCATCGGCAAATCGTCGATGATCAAGCTCATTCGGGCCTCCGTGGCCGGGCGGCCCCGTTCGGCTGGGGAGCGCGATTTCGTGTTCGTCGAGTTCAACGCGTGGCTCTATCAAGGCTACGACGATGCGCGTGCGGCTCTGATGGATGTCATCGCTTCGAAGCTCGAAGAGGAGGCAAAGGCACGCGCGACGGCGGTGGACAAGACGAAGGCCTTGCTGAAGCGCGTCAACTGGCTGCGGGCAGCCAAGCTAGTCGCCGTTCCCGCGATATCTCTAGCCCTCGGCCTGCCGCCAACGGGCCTGATCGGAGACGTAATCGGACTGGGCCGCCGGGCCCTCAATGACGGGCTCGGAGGTGATCTAGGAAAGGATTCGGCAGCCGCAGCGGGCAAGGCCGCGGACGCCGCCGACGGACTTCTGGATCCGAAACCCGATGCTTCACCTCCGAAACAGATTCAAGCCCTCCGAGACTCCTTCGAGGACATTCTCGAAGAATTGGGCATCACGCTGGTTGTCCTGATCGATGACTTGGACCGCTGCCTTCCGGAAACGACGATCTCGACGCTGGAAGCAATCCGTCTTTTTCTATTCCTGAAGAACACTGCGTTCGTGATCGCGGCCGATAACGAAATGATCAAGCATGCGGTCAGGAAGCATTTCGACGGCATTAATGACGACATGCTGGTCACCAACTATTTCGACAAGTTGATCCAGGTGCCGATTCGGGTCCCGCCGCTCGGGACGCAGGAAGTGCGTGCGTACATGATGCTGCTGTTCGTAGAGAACAGCGGATTGCCGGCGGATGTCCAAGAAAAGATCCGCTTGGGTGTCTGCGGCCAGCTTCGCCAGACATGGCAGGGGAAGCGGGTCGATCGCGCCTTTATTCAGACGCTGCATGACAAGATACCGGACGAACTGATCGGGAAGTTCGATACGGCCGACCGCCTCGCCCCGCTGATGACAACCGCTTCCGGCATTGCCGGCAATCCGCGGTTGATCAAGCGGTTCTTAAATGCGCTGTCCATCCGAATGTCGATCTCGACGGCTCAGGGAGTCGGCGTCGACGAAGCCGTTCTTGCCAAGCTCATGCTGTTTGAACGCCTCGGCGACACGAAAGCGTATGCCGCGTTGATCTCAGCGGTCGGCTCCGACGAGTCGGGGAAGCCCAGTTTCCTCGGCGAGTGGGAGGAGGCGGCCACCGCGGGAAGGGATTTCGAATTGGCGGCGCCGTGGACCGCACCGTTCGTCCGGGAGTGGCTGACATTGCCTCCGACCCTCGCGGACGTGGACCTGCGGGGAGCGCTGTACGTCAGCCGGGAGCATGTGGCGCTGGTCACTCCCGAAGATCGCCTTTCGTCCGAGGCGGCGGAATTGCTGACCGCGCTGCTGGAAAATCCGGACATGGCCTCCCGGCTCAAACCGCGGCTGCAGACGGTGCAACGGCTTGAGACGGCCGTGATCATGGACCGTTTGCTGGAGAAGGCCCGGCAGGAACAGGAATGGGGCGTGCCGCCGATACTGGAAGCCTGTCTCGCGCTGTCCGAAGTGGATCTACCGCAAGGAAATCGCCTCGCGGCGTTTCTTGCCGAAAGGCCGGCCGCGCAGATCAGACCCAACATCGTACCGAAGATCGCCGATCAGCCGTGGGCTCGGGGTGTGTTGGAGAAATGGGATGGCCTGGATGTTTCGAAGCCGGTGAAGAACGCAATCAAGAGAGCGGTCTAAATGGGAACGTCGCAGTCTAGCGGGGGCCCCGGGCCCGGCGTGCCGATGGTCCCGCCGTGGACGCCGCCGGCGCCCCTCCCTGAACCACCTACACCGGAGCCAACAGCACCCGAGGTTTTGCCGCCAGCGCCTGCGGGTGACGATCAGCCAGATGTGCCCGTGCCACCGAACCCCGCGCCACCACCGCCCCCTCCTGCACTAGCGGCGCCAGCAGTAGCACCCATGGGGCGATTCAGGGGCACCCGGCGCAGCCTCGGAGACTATGCCCGAAGCGGCAACAGGGATGACCTGAAACGGGCTTTGGGGCATTACGTCCGTAGCGGCTACGGCGGCTCGGCGACCGCCGCGGCAAGACTGGGCGGGACCGCGTCGACGGCCCAGTCACTCGGCAGCGCACTCGCCAACGTCGCCAACGGCCAACCTGCGAACGTTGGAAGTCCGCTCGACCCAGCGCTTCTGACCGGCCGCTCTGCACAGGAAGTGATGGATGCTGTCGTTGAGGCGGTACGGCCTACCGATGGAACACAGGACGCCGAGGCGGCGCGTGCCGCCATTCGTGATGCTTTGTCCGAGCTCCTCACACAATATCCGGAAGCCGATCTTCTGAACCTGGACTCTGATCAGAGGGATTTAGTCATCGAGCGCTACACCGCGATCGATGTGTTTCGGCGGTTCGAATTAGATGTCGGAGTGGCGATCAACGAGAAGTCGCCGACTGCCACCGTCGCGCTTGCCAGACTGAAGGACGCTCGAGACTACGTGAAGGAAATCGTCGGCGCGGAATTCCGCAAGCTGCGCGATGCGGGAAAACGGTCGACGGTGGACCGCATCAACCACGTCGTACGCGAGGCCGTCAAGGAAACCTGCATCGTGTTCGAGGGCTATGGGGAATGAGATTGGTCTGTGCCCCTGAGAATACCGACCTTCCGGGCGAAGAAGGCGATTTGCGCGTCGTGCTTTTTGGCCAGCCGGGCGCCGTCGACCGAGGTAGCGCTGGCGACGCGGCAAAACACGAGTTCCTGCGCCGCCGGCTGGAGGCGGCACCTCGAGCCTGGGATCTGCTTTCTATAGCGCTTTCGGTGGTGACGGCGGACTATGCGGGCTTGCGCGAATTGAGCCCGGACGGATGGACCCGGGAGTTCGATCTGGATATCGCTGTTTCGGATCCCGCGTTCTGGAACACCCAGGCCGAACACCTCGCGAAAGCGGTCGGATTCCTGACGACCGACATATGGCGTTTCCGTTTTCACGGAGGCGGCATGCAGCCAGCCCCGCCGAAGCCTGCCGAGCGTCCCAACGCCGATTGCGTCGTTCTTCTTTCGGGCGGTCTCGACAGCCTGGTCGGAGCGATCGACCTGGCCGCCTCTGGGCGGCGTCCCCTCGCCGTAAGCCAGACGGTTCGCGGCGACGCCGCGAAGCAGGTCGACTTCGCCGCCCATATCGACGGCGGCCTCGACCACGCTCGGTACCTATCATCAGGGCGGGACGGTCGATCTTTTCCTGTGCGAAAACGGCTTCATCGCGATCAATCCGCCGCTCACGGGAGCACGTCTCGGAAGCCTCAGCACGCGTACTGCGCATCCGCATTATCTCGGCAGCGTGCAGCGACTGCTGGACGTGGCCGGTCTTCGCGTGCAGATACGCAATCCGTACGCGACGTCGACAAAGGGCGAGATGCTGCGGTCGTGTGCGGATCAGACGTTGCTGCGCGGTCAGGCGGCGCGGTCGACAAGTTGCGGTCGCTTCCAGCGGTTCAACTACAGGCACTGCGGTCGTTGCGTACCGTGCCACGTCCGTCGGGCCGCATTCTGCGCTTGGGGCGTGCCGGATACCACGACTTACGTGTATACAAATCTTGGCCGGGACGACGCCGAGCACGCGGGCTTTGACGACGTGCGTGCCGTCGCGATGGCGATCCGACACGCCGCCGGCGACGGCCTGGGCGATTGGCTGGGGCCGTCGCTCAGTTCGTGGTGCTGGGCGTCAAGTGATAGACTTCCACTGCCACCTCGACCTCTATCCCAACCCCGTCCAGATCGTACGGGAAGTCCGGGCGCGGGAGATGTATGTGCTCTCGGTGACGACGACGCCGACCGCGTTTGAAGGGACGTCGGCGCTCGCTTCGGATGCCCCGCGCATCAGAACCGCTCTCGGCCTCCATCCCCAGCTTGCCCACGAAAGGAAAGGCGAACTCGCGCTGTTCGACGAGCTTCTTCCCACGACCCGTTACGTCGGCGAGATAGGGCTCGATGGCGGCCCGGAACTCAAGCGCCATTGGCGTGATCAGCAGTTGGTGTTCGACCGGATCCTGGGCGCCTGCGCCGGCGCCGGAGGACGAATCCTTTCCATACACAGCAGACGGGCTGCCGGACAGGTTCTCGACGCCTTGGAAAAACATCCGGGCGCGGGCATCCCGGTCCTCCATTGGTTCTCCGGCACCCGGCGCGAACTTAAAAGGGCGGTCGCGTTGGGCTGCTGGTTTAGCGTCGGCCCTGCCATGCTGTCAGGAGAAAAAGGACGCGCGCTCGCTGCCGAGATGCCGCAGGCCAAGGTTTTGACCGAAACGGATGGCCCCTTCGCTCAGCTCGAAGGCAGAGCCGCTTGTCCATGGGACGCAAAGGAAGCAAGCGCCGCGCTGTCCGGCGTCTGGGGGAAGAGCGAGTTAGAGATCGAGGCGCGTCTTCTCTCCAATCTCGAAACCTTGGTCTCGCCTGCATAGGATGCCGCAGAGAGCCGAGCTTCAAAGGATTGAAGGTGAGCGTCGCCGCCGCTACCCGCGGCTATGAGAGGCCGCTGGTCAGCTCCAACTACCACAATTTTCCGGAGGCCGTGCAAAGAGTACTGACTTTGAATTAAACTCTACCTCGGCGTTGCATATGAAGTCATACGGCCAAGCGGCCAATCACGCTCAGGATGAGTTTGCCCGATCGCCCGGCGAACATGGCGCTTTGCGCTGCGATCGCATTGTTCAGACGACGGACCGTGTCGTCCGGAACTTCGTAGATGTGTGGGTTCTCCCTCCGCTCACCGATATACAACAAAGCGACGTTCGCGCCGATCGGCAACCAGATTTCGGTCGCCGGATCCAGTAAATCGCCACGCGAGCGGACTACGGGCCGACTTCCGATCATGAAGCTGAGCTTGGATCGAACGCGTGCGACGACAAGCGATTTCGAGGCAAGGGCGCGCATGACCCGGGGCGAATGGCGAGACAGCGCTCCTACGCGCGCGTTTTGTCGGAACTCCGCGATCGAAGACGGGTGGAGCGTCTTCGATCGCTGTTCGATTGTGAGCTCCTTGAACCGTCGTTCGTATTCGTCGAGAGCTAGTCGGATCTGTCGCTCCGAGTCGCTGGCCGGCATGATCTGTTCGTGGAATTCCGGCACGCGTCGCATTTGTTCGTAGGTGAAGTGATCGATGACCTCTCTCGTCGTCGACGGGATGCGCGGCGTGCGACCACGAACACTTGCATTGATGAGTTGCCCGAATATTGGCTCGGTAGCCCCTTCAAGTGCTGCGTACCGAAGCTCAAGCGCAACATCCTTAGTGCCGTCGGGAAGGATCTTTGAGTACAGATGCGTTCTAACGTGTAGATTGCCCGGTGTGGTAGACTGAACGCCCTTCTCCGGCGTTCGCTTGTTGTAGAAATGCAGAAGGCCCGCCTCATCGACGAAGCGTTTTTGCAGCATTTCGGGAACGAAATGGTGTCGTTTAGGAACGGACATTTACGATCGAGACGGCAGAGAGCCTGCTACTTTTTTGTACCATACGGACTTTGGTTGGTCGGCTTCAGCGAAATACCCTCGACCTGGGCTTTCGCACGTATCGCCGCTTCCGTGCGCTTGTGTTTCAGCCCCATGACCCTTGTGGGAGTGTTGCCTGTAGCCTCCTGCTTAAGCTGCTTCACTTCCGCAGGTGTCCAGGGCTTTCCAGTGTTGCTCGTCGATTTGGCCATCACCTATTCTCCAGGTTGCATCCGATGACGATCTCAGCCGGAAATGAAAGAGTCTTCACCGAAGCTTCGGCGCGGCTGACTTTTCCCCTGCTCGGCTCCCATGTCAGCAGTCGCTGCCCGCGATGGCGGTGACAAAAACTGGTACTTGAGCCGGGCGACGCTATTTGAGGTACGTCCGCAGTACATCGATGAGCTCGCTCGCGCCTTGGGCGCCGTCGGATTTCGCATCCTTGGCCGGATCGACGATGTGGTTGCGGATGTGATCTTCCATGACTTCGGCCGTCAGGCCGTTGATGGCGCCGCGCATCGAGGCGACGAGCATGAGGATGTCGGCGCAGCCAAGCTCGGCTTCCAGCGCCCGCTCCACGGCTTCCGCCTGGCCTTTGATGCGGCGGACCCGGGCCATCAGCTTAGTCTTGTTCTTGATGGTATGCATCGGCTTCGTCTCGACTTCGCAAAAGTTCTTTGGACTGGACGATAGCACACATGTCTCGAACGATGTTCAACGACCTTGCATAGGGTAGGGGGTTATATTACACAAGGGGGACCGCCCCCATGCGGCCTGAGACGGGAGAACGACATGGCGACGATCCAGCATTCGCAGTCCACGTTGGCGGATGCTGCCGAAGCACGCACGACCGTGCCGGCAGCGGCGCCCGGGGCCGGTCGCCTTGAAGATACTGGACATGACCACGACGATCACGGTCACGACCATGAAGATCACGGTCATGAGGATCACGACCACGCCTTCGAATGGCCCGAGATCGTCAGGATCGCCGTCGTGGCGGTTGCCGCAGTCGCTGTGTGGTTTCGCGTCTGGGAGCCTATCCCCGCCGTCAGCGTGATCGGGGTCGCCGGTCTGCTCCTCGGCGGATGGCCGATCCTGAAGGAGGCGTTCGAGAACCTGCTCGAGCGCCGCATGACCATGGAGCTGTCGATGACGATCGCGATCGCCGCCGCGGCGGCGATCGGCGAGTTCTTCACGGCGTTGGTTATAACGCTGTTCGTCCTGGTCGCAGAGGTTCTGGAAGGGCTGACGGTCGGACGCGGGCGCAAGGCAATCCGCGACCTGCTGGAATTCTTGCCGCGAGACGTGTCGGTGCGGCGCGACGGCGCGATCCGGACGGTCGCCTCCGAGACCCTCGCCGTCGGCGATGCCGTCCTCGTCGATCCAGGCGGTCGGATTCCGGTTGACGGCCTGGTCCTCTCCGGACATTCGTTCGTCGACGAGTCGGGGATCACCGGGGAGTCGATGCCGGCCGAAAAGGTCGCGGGTGCCCGTGTCTTCGCCGGCACCGTCAATCAGTCCGGGGCTCTGGAGGTCGTTGCCGAACGCATCGGGCGCGACACCAGCTACGGAAAGATCATCGAGGCCGTCGAGCGCGCCGAAAAATCCCGCGCGCCCGTGCAGCGACTTGCGGACCGGCTCGCCGGCTATCTCGTCTATTTCGCGCTCGGCTCCGCGGTTCTGACATATCTGCTGACGCAAGACATCTACGCGACCATCTCGGTGGTCATCGTCGCCGGCGCCTGCGGCATCGCGGCCGGCACGCCGCTCGCGATCCTAGGCGGCATCGGCCGCTCCGCACGGCTCGGCGCGATCGTGAAGGGTGGTGTCCATCTGGAGACGCTCGGCAAGGTGGACACGGTCGTTTTCGACAAGACGGGCACGCTCACCCTCGGGCGTCCGGAGGTGCAACGGCTCGATGCGGCGAGCGGAGTTTCCGAAATTCAATTGCTGGATGCTGCCGCATCCGCCGAGGCGCGGTCGGAGCATCCGCTGGGCAAAGCCATCGTAGAGTACGCCGTGAAGACGGGGCGGCCCGTCGTTGAGCCGCTGGACTTCGGATACACGCCCGGGCGCGGCGTCCGGACCGGCGTCGAATTCTTCCACACGCTGGTTGGAAACCGCCTTTGGCTCGAAGAGAACGGCGTCGTGCTGCCGGCGGCGGCCGTGGGGCAAGGCGCCTCGTCGGAAATCTACGTCTCGCAAGACGGCCGCTTCCTGGGACGGATCGAGGTGGCGGACACTGTTCGTCCGGAGGCGAAGCAGGCGATCGACGCGCTGCGCGCCATGGGAATCCGGACCGTTCTGCTCTCGGGAGACGCGGCGGCGGTGGCGAACGGCGTCGGCCAAGCGCTGGGCATCGCCGAGGTGAATGCCGAAATGCTTCCGGAGCAGAAGCTCGGGTTCGTCCGCGACCTCGTCTCGTTGGGGAGGACGGTCGCCATGGTGGGGGACGGGGTCAACGACGCTCCGGCACTCGCGGAAGCCAGCGTGGGTGTCGCCATGGGCTCCGGCACCGACGTGGCGCAGGAAAGCGCGGACGTCGTGCTGCTAGGCAACGATCTCCTCCGGTTCGTCGAAACCGTCGCGCTCGCCCGTCGCACTCGCGGCATCATCTGGCAGAATTTCGCCGGCACCATCGGCGTCGACGCATTGGGCATCCTGCTCGCCGCACTCGGCTTCTTGAACCCGCTCCTCGCGGCCGGCATTCACGTGACTTCGGAACTTGCATTCATCCTGAATTCCGCGCGGCTGCTCCCGGCCCCTCGCAAATCCGAGCAGCGAGCCGCGGCACGCAGGACCGATCCGTGAGCCTCCCGTCGCCGTGCGTCGATATCTGCCAGTTCGACCGCAGGAAGGACATGTGCACCGGCTGCTTCCGCACCACCGATGAAATCCGTCGCTGGCGGAAGATGACCGATCATCGCCGGCGCGAGATCCTGTCGGACCGTCGAAGGCGCGAGGCGAAGCTGTCGGAACGCGCGGCAAAGCACACGGAGCGGTTCTGACGGCGAGCTAAGGCACCTCCCGGAAGACACGTTTCATTCCACGCGTCGTTGAAGCGAGCGATGCCGCGGGTCGCGCTTGCGCCCGTCCGCGATGCACCTATCGCTCCGGATCGGTCAGCTTCCTCGAGGCCATTCAGGGTGATGGCTGTCGATCAGGAACGCATGGGCATGCTGGTATCCCACGTCGGAGCGCCCCGCGCCTGCGAGGTGCGGATGGTCGGGTGGAAGCTGATCGTGGACGTGGTCAAGCTTCTCCGGATCGGAGGCCGGCCAAAGAGCGAGGGCGGCGATGACGGCGGCCGCTGCGATGGTCGCTAGGCAGGAAGGCGACCGGCATGCCGGCCTTGGCGCCGACCCATCCTGCGACGGGATAGGTGACCAGCCAACATGCATGCGAAAGAGCGAATTGCGCCGCGAACAGCGCCGGCCGGTCTTCCGCCTGGCTCGACCGGCGCAGCAGGCGTCCGGACGGCGTCTGGGTGAGCGAGTACCCGAGACCCAGGACGAACCATAGCGGAAGCAAAAGCGCGTAGCTAGGAAGGATGCTGCCGGCGCCGAGGCAGAGGACGAGCGTTACGGCACCCGTCATCATCGCCCGGCGATCTGAAATGCTGTCCAACAGCCGGGGCAGCAGGAACGCGGCGACCATCGAGCCGCTTCCGAAGGCCGCGAGAGCGAAGGCCGTCTCCCGCTGCGCGAGGCCGAATCCGGCCTGGATGAGAACGACCGTGTTGACGATGACCATCGCGCTCGCGGCGGCCGCGGCGAGGTTGAGCGCCAGCAGCCCGCGCAGGCGCGGCGTGGCGAGGTAGATGCGCATGCCGCGCGTGGTGCGGTCGTAGATGCCGCGCTGCTCGGTCGGCTTCGGACTGGGCAGGACGACGGATACGACGAGGGCGGCGGAGGCGAGGAAGCCGACGACGGTTCCCGCGAACAGGGTATGGAAGCCGATCACGGTGAGCAGCGCCGCTGCGAGCATCGGACTGACGACGCTTTCCAGGTCGTAAGCGAGACGCGAAAGGGACAGCGCTCGCGTGTAGTCGCCCTCTTCCGGAAGCACGTCCGGGATCGTGGCCTGGAACGTGGGAGTGAAGGAAGCCGAGGCGGACTGCAGGACGAAGATCAGGACGTAGACCTGCCAGATCTGGTCGACGAACGGCAGCGCGAGCGCCACGACGGCCCGGACGAGGTCGAGCGCGACGAGCATGCCGCGGCGGGGAAGCCGTTCGGCGAAGGCGGCGGCGATAGGCGACACGCCGACATAGGCCACCATCTTGATGGCCAGCGCGGTCCCCAGCACGGCGCCGGCCTGGGCGCCGGCGAGATCGTAGGCCAGCAGTCCCAACGCGACCGTGGCGAGCCCGGTGCCGATGAGCGCGACGACCTGCGCGGCGAACAGGTGGCGGTACGTCCGGTTGGCGAATACGCGCAGCATCGGCGTCATCCATCCTGAATTGGAGTGCGGTCTCTGAAAGCCGGTGCCGGCCAGGCCGCGTCGCGTTGTCGCTATCTCTCGAAAAAGCGAGCACCTGCTTTGACTCGGCCGGCCCCGCGTGCGATGGCAGAGATATAGGGTATCCCCCTATGGAGGTCAAACCGCCGATCGCTCCGACCGGGCGGCGTCGAACGCAGAGGAGCCTCCCGTGAGGCATGTCACCATGGGCGAAGATCATCTGCACGACAGCCACCCGGACATCGTCAAGCGGCTTAAGCGCGCCGAGGGGCACCTGCGTCGGGTCATCGAGATGTTCGACGAGGGACGGTCCTGCGTCGATCTCGCGCAGCAGCTTCATGCCGTCGAGAAGGCGGTCGGGGAGGCCAAGCGCACCTTGATCCACGACCACATCGATCACTGTCTGGACGCGGCGACGAACGGGAAGGGGCGGCCGACCGACGTTTCCCTCGCCGAATTCAAGTCGATCTCAAAATACCTCTGACGCCGGATCCAGGAACAGTCGATGGCGCTCAACATCTACAGGCTCGGCTTCACCGCGATCGTGTTCGCGGCCGGCATCGCGGTCGCCACGCTGGTGCTTCGCGTGCCGACAGGCACCGGAACGACCGACGCGCCTGTCGCAACCAAGACCGAATCCAAGACGGCGGCGCCTGCCTCTGGCGACATCCCGATGGATGAGGAGCGCATCAAGGCCGCCGAGATCGCACTGGACGATGCCGGACCGGGGACCGTCGCGAAGACGTTGGTCGTGCCGGGAGCGATCATTCCCGATACCGATCGCATCGCGCGCGTGACCGTCAAGCTGGCCGGCACGGTCTCGGAGCTCCGCAAGAATATCGGTGACGAGGTCGCCCGCGGTGAAATCCTCGGCATGGTCGAAAGCCGGGAAGTGGCGGAGGCGAGGAGCGAGTATCTGGCTGCGAAACTCTCCGACGACCTCCAGCAGGAACTGACGGGGCGCGACAAGGGACTTGCCGAGGGACGCGCCATTCCGGAGCAGCAATACCTCAAATCGCGCAGCGCGGCCGCTCAGAGCCGCATGCGTTTCGACATCGCGCGTCAGAAACTCCTCGCCCTCGGTCTCGACGAAGCCGAGGTCGCCGCCACCCCCACGGCGCCGGAGGGTACGTTGCGGCTTCAGGCGGTGCGTTCGCCGATCGCGGGACGCGTCGTCGCGCGCAAGGTCGAGATCGGTACGGCCGTCGGGCGGGACAGCCAGTCGCCTGAACTGTTCGTCATCGTGGATCTGGGCAAGGTCTGGATCGAGATGACCGTCGCTGCGAACGATCTCGCGAGCGTCCAT
>JAPLPC010000225.1:0-2898 GCA_026400425.1 Hyphomicrobiales bacterium
CATCGGCGCGTCAATACCGCGAAGCAGATGATGACGGCCCGTGATTTGTCACTCATGGAGATTGCGGTCTCTGTGGGCTTCGCCAATCAAAGCCATTTTACGCGGGTGTTTTCCGGCTTGGTCGGCGTGAGTCCGGCTGCTTGGCGGAGGGATATTCGACGCTAGTTCAGCCCGAACACCGCGATGTGGCGGCAATCAATGGCCGCTCCTGGCGCAAAGCGGCCAATAGGCCTGCAGCTGTCTGTTGCCAAGGCAACTATTTTGTGAGAGCTTTTCCAGATGAGCGTAGAGCGATCAATCGCCGCGCCTGAGGGAGAGAAACGATGGTGGACCACGGCTGTGGTGCAGCAATCGCACATGCGCGCGAGCTTCTATTCGGAGGGCTCGTTGACGGCATCGACATTGCCGTGGATGCGGCGCAGCAGGTCAATCAGCACTTCGCGCTCGCCCTCGTCGAGGCAGGACAACAGCTTCCGTTCGCGTTCCAGCGCAGCACCGATCACGGCGTCATGCGTCGCGCGCCCCATCGCCGTCAACGCAATAGAATGACTGCGGCCATCCTTGCGATCCGTTTCGATCTTGATCAGCCCGCGCTGCTGCAACGCCCCAAGCGTGCGGCTGACCGGACCCTTGTCAAAGCCGATGACGTTGCAGATGCGCGACGCGGGGATGCCGGGCTCGATCGCCAGCAGCGACATGATGCGCCACTCGGTAACGTTGACGCCGAAACGCTTCTGGTAGAACGCCGTCGCGCTGCGCGACAGTTTATTGGCGATGAAGGTCACGAAGGCCGGCACGTAGCGCTCGAGGTCCAGCAATTGTCCCTGCGAGGCGACGGCCTTGGCTTTCGTGGCCCCACGTCCCGCCTTGCTCGTCCCATTCTTGCTCATGCGACTGGGTTCCGACTGCCTCTGCTGTCCGGCCAAGGCGGCCGGCCGGGTCACTGCGCCCAGACGTAAAGACAACCAGCCGCAATTGCCAAGAAGAAAAGCAGGAGCTTTCCATGGTCGCGACAAATGCATCACCCTCCCCCGCCGGCAAGGCGGTTCTGGCTTTCGGCAACAGCGATCGCCTGGCCGGCTCAACGCCACCCATTCCGCATTCGGACATCGATCCGTTCGCGATGGACTTCTTCGCCGACCCGCATCCTACGCATGAAGTTTTGCGCGAGGCCGGTCCCGTCGTGTATCTCGACAAATGGACCGTGTTTGCGGTGGCGCGCTATGCCGAAGTGCATGCAGTGCTCAACGATCCGCAGACATTCTGCTCCAGTCGCGGTGCGGGTCTTAGCGACTTCGCCAAGGAGAAGCCGTGGCGGCCGCCGAGCCTGATCCTCGAAGCCGATCCGCCGGAACACACGCGCACCCGCGCGGTGCTGAGCAAGGTGCTGTCGCCGGCGGTGATGAAACAGTTGCGCGACGGTTTTGCCGCGGCCGCTGACGTCAAGGTCGATGAACTCCTGGCGAAAGGAAGTTTCGACGCGATTAGCGATTTGGCCGAGGCCTATCCGCTGTCGGTGTTTCCCGATGCGATGGGCCTGCGGCAAGAAGGGCGCGAGCACCTGCTGCCCTATGCCGGCCTGGTGTTCAACGCCTTCGGCCCGCCCAACGAATTGCGCGAAGCCGCGATCGCGCGATCGGCGCCGCATCAGGCCTATGTGCTGCAGCAATGCCAGCGCGACAACCTCGCGCCCGGCGGGTTCGGCGCCTGCATCCACGCTCGCGTCGACAGCGGCGACATCACCGCTGCTGAAGCGCCGCTGCTGGTACGCTCGCTGTTGTCGGCTGGGCTCGATACCACCGTCAACGGCATCGGCGCGGCGGTCTATTGCCTGGCGCGCTACCCGGAAGAATTCGCCCGGCTGCGCGCCGATCTGTCGCTCGCCCGCAACGCGTTCGAGGAAGCCGTGCGCTACGAAAGCCCGGTGCAGACCTTCTTCCGCACCACGACGCGGGACGTCGAGATCAGCGGCTACCACGTTGGCGAAGGCGAGAAGGTGCTGATGTTCCTGGCGGCCGCCAACCGCGATCCGCGGCGCTGGGCCGAGCCGGATCGCTACGACATCACGCGCAAGACGTCGGGCCATGTCGGTTTCGGTTCGGGCATCCATATGTGCGTCGGCCAGTTGGTCGCGCGGCTGGAGGGCGAGGTGATGCTTTCCGCGCTGGCGCGAAAGGTCGCGTCGATCGAGATCACCGGCGAGCCGACGCGCCGTTTCAACAACACGCTGCGCGGGCTGGAAAGCCTGCCGGTCAAGCTCACCGCTGCCTGAGGATTCTCGATGCCTAACATCACCTACGTCCATCCCGATGGCCGCACGGAAACCGTCAACGCCCGCGTAGGCGACAGCGCCATGAGCACGGCGATGCAGAGCGGCGTGGACGGTATTGTCGGCGAATGCGGCGGTGGCCTCGTCTGCGCTACCTGCCACGTCTACATCGACGATTCCTGGATGGACAAGGTAGGGTCCGCCGCAGCCGACGAGGATGAGATGCTGGAAGGCGTAGCGGCCGAGCGACGCCCGAACAGCCGGCTATCGTGCCAGATCAAGATCAACGATGCGCTGGATGGCCTCGTGCTGCAATTGCCGGACCGGCAATTCTGATTTGCAAGACGACGCGACCGGCAACGTCCGGAGCCGCGAATAAACAGGGAGGGGAATATCATGAAGGGCTTCAAGACAGTTCTGGCGGCGGCGGCATCGTGCATGCTGGCCGGCGCCGCACAGGCGCAGATTTCTGACGACGTCGTGCGCGTCGGCGTGCTCAACGACATTTCCGGTGTGTTCCAGGACACCAACGGCATGGGATCGGTGGAAGCCGCGCGAATGGCAGCCGAGGATTTCAACGGCGGCGGCAAGAACATCAAGGTCGAGATCGTCTATGCCGACCACCAGAA
>JAPLPC010000225.1:2906-3737 GCA_026400425.1 Hyphomicrobiales bacterium
GGCTCCGGGATCGCGCGAAAATGGCTCGATGCCGAGAAGGTCGACGCCATCGTCGACGTGCCGAATTCATCGGTAGGGCTCGCGATCAACAACATCGCGCGCAATACCAAGATGACTTTCCTGGCGTCGTCCACCGCCACTTCCGACCTCACCGGCAAGGATTGCTCGCCAAACACCATCCAGTGGGTCAATGACGCCTGGGCCACCGGCAACACCACGGCGGCGGCGATGATGCAGCGTGGCGGCGACGACTGGTACTTCCTCACGGTCAATTACGCGCTCGGACAGGGCATCGAGGCCGAGGCCAGCAACTACATCACGAAAAACGGCGGCAAGGTGCTCGGCTCCGCGAAGCACCCGCTCGGCACCTCCGATTTCGCCTCGCTGCTGCTGCAGGCGCAGGGCTCCAAGGCCAAGGTGATCGGCCTCGCCAATGCCGGCGCCGACACCATCAACGCCGTCAAGCAGGCCGGCGAATTCGGCATGCAGGATGGCCCGCAGAAGCTGGTGGCGTTTCTGATCTTCATCAACGACGTCCACGGCATGGGCCTCAAGGCCGCACAGGGCCTGCTGCTGACCGAGTCGTTTTACTGGGACCTCAATGAGGATACCCGCGCCTTCGCCAAGCGCTTCGCGCAGCGCCCTGGCATGAACGGCAAGATGCCGAGCGGCAACCAGGCGGGCGTCTACGCCTCGACGCTGGCCTATCTGAATGCGGTGGCCGCCAAGGGCAGCGACGATGCCGGCGTGGTGGTCCCGCAGATGAAAACGTTCAAGGGCAAGGACAAGTTGTTCGGCGACATCGCGATCCGCGCTGACGGTCGCGTCACC
>JAPLPC010000151.1:0-9661 GCA_026400425.1 Hyphomicrobiales bacterium
CCCGCGCCATGTATCTCGGCTCGACACTGTATCGCATCCATGGCTCAAACGAGCCTGAGACAATCGGCCAGGCCGTCTCGTCGGGCTGTTTCCGCATGACCAATGAGGACGTGACCGACCTCTACAATCGCGTCCAGGTCGGCGCGACCGTGATCGTGAAGAACTAACCGAACAGAACCGGAGGCCTCGCCATCAGCGAGGCCTCCGGTCCGATCTTGACTGCCGCTTCACTTGTCCGTGGGCACGACCATTGAATCCTTGCACCGTTGCGCGTTGTGCGCGAATCTGGGTGCAATGCACCTTTTTCCAAACCGGTTGAAACTCCCGCTCGCGCTCATCGCGGCGGCATCGTTATGCGTGCTGTCTCCGCTGCCGTCTCGTCTTGCGCATGCGGGCGAACCGGCGATCATCGAAGCCCATCAGAAGCATCAGAAAAAGAGTTTCACGGACTCCCAGATCATCGACGGCTTCCTGAAAACGGCGTTCGGCGCCGAATATCACCTCGCCGGGCGGGTGGATCGCATCCGCAAATACGAGATACCGGTGCGGATCATCGTCGATGGCGGCACGGCATTGCGCAGGAAGCAGATCGGCAAAGTGGTCGCCGATATCGGTCGGCGCGTGCAGCATCTCAATATTGCCGTCGTCGAGAATGCCGGCGAGGCCAACGTCACCGTCAAGCTGGTGCGCGACCGCGACCTCTATCCGACATTGGCCGCGTTCTACGGCGAAGATCGCGCCAACGAGATTCGCACATCGCTGGATCCGCAATGTCTGTCCGGTTTTCGCAAGAACGATCAGTTCGAAATCGAACGCTCCGACGTGATCCTCACCACTGACAATGGCGACTTCACCTTCCATGACTGTGCCTATGAGGAGATCCTGCAGTCGCTCGGCCCCATCAACGACACCACGTCGGTGCCGTGGACCATGTTCAACGACAATGTGTCGATGGGCTTCTTCGACATCTACGATCAGTATCTGCTCAATATCCTGTACGATCCCCGCATCAAAGCGGGCATGACGGTGCAGCAGGTGCGCGCCGTGTTGCCGCAGGTGCTCGTCGATGTCCGTGCATGGGTCGCCAAGGTCAACGAATTGCCCGGCTAGAATATCGTCCACCTACAGGCTTGTGGTTTCGACGAGAGACAGATGCTTCAGCGAAATAGAAGCCAAAGTCTGCGTCATCGAAGATCGATCAGCCCAGACTATCGGAACCCGCCACGACGCGTTAAGTTGTCGCAACAGACATCTCCCGCGCCGGGATTCATCGCATGACGACACTTCTCCTCTCCCACCAGGCTTCGCTGGATCATCTCACGCCGCCTGGCCACCCCGAGCGGCCGGAGCGCATGCGCGCGGTGGCTCAGGCGCTTGGCGATCCGCGCTTCGACGCACTGGTGCGCGCCGACGCGCCGTTAGGCAGTCTCGATCACGTCAGCCTGTGTCACGACAGTCACTATATCGAGGAGCTCCGGCACATCGCGCCGACGAGCGGCCTGGCCTATATCGATGGAGATACATCGCTGTCGCCCGGCACTTGGGAAGCCGTGATGCGCGGCGTCGGCGGCGCCATCGTAGCGACCGATGCGGTGATGAAGGGCGAGCATACAAATGCCTTCGTCGCCACCCGCCCGCCCGGCCATCACGCCGAGAGCAACAAGGCGATGGGCTTCTGCTTCTTCGATCAGGCTGCGATTGCCGCGCGCTATGCGCAGCGCACCTATGGCATCGGCCGCGCGGCGGTGGTCGATTTCGACGTGCATCACGGCAACGGCACGCAGGAAATCTTCTGGGCCGACAAGAGCGTGATGTATTGCTCGACGCATCAGATGCCGCTGTTTCCCGGCACGGGTGCGACACAGGAACGCGGCGAGCACGGCACGGTGGTCAATGCACCAATGCGCGACGGTGATGGGGGCGCGAAATTCCGCGCTGCCTTCGAGAATCTCATTCTTCCGCAACTACAGACGTTCTCCCCCGAACTGATCATCATCTCCGCCGGATTCGATGCGCACCGGCGCGATCCGCTGGCCTCGCTCGAACTCGACGCCAGCGACTTCGGCTGGGTGACGCGCAGATTGCTCGACCTCGCAGACCAGACGGCCGGCGGCCGCGTTGTTTCGGTGCTGGAGGGCGGCTACGATCTGCAGGGCTTGCAGGAATCGGTCGCCGCCCACGTCACCGAGCTGATGGGCAAGAACGATGCCGCATAGACCGCAACCGCCTCGCCACATTGCGCCCGCAAACATCGATAGAATCGTGCATCCCAAAGGCACACGGAAGAGCGAATGGCCGACAACACCCATGCCGACGTCAAGAAGCTGACTTTCGAGACGGCGATCGAAGAACTTGAGTCGATCGTGCGTCGCCTCGAGGAAGGCAAGGTGCCGCTTGAGGAGTCGGTGGCGATCTATGAGCGCGGCGAGGCGCTGAAGCGCCGTTGCGATGATCTGCTGCGTCAAGCCGAAGCACGCGTCGATAAAATCACGACAGATTCAAGCGGTCGCCCAGTCGGAACTGAACCGCTCGACGTGCAGTAAATTAGCATCTAGCGCAGCGACGTGCCGGCAGATCTCGGCACAGCGTGCCCGCCAATGCCGTCCGTAGGGATTTTTAACGCTTGGTCTGTGGCCCGCCCTGCTATAGTCCGCTGTCAGTTCGGGGATCAAGCGTGCGCGTCCAGCACCGTCATGTCATCTATGTGCAAGGATACGACCCTCGGGGCCTGGCGCAATATTACCGTATGTTCCGGACCGAGCTGCGCAAATTCGCCCGGCTTTATGGACTGACCACGACCGTCGGGCGCCCGAAGGAACATGCGGCAGGCGAATTTGCCCATGAGTCGGCCGCCTGGACCATCGAAACCTCCGGCGATGGCTGGCAGACCCGGACCGATTACGATTTTCTCCGCTGGGAAGACCTGATCCAGCGCGATCTCGCAGCGCCGATCTGGCGCACGGCCATCCACGGCATGCTGATCTATTGGGGACTGGTGTTGTCCGGCACCATGGGTCGGTTCTGGCGCGCCCACTGGCGGTTCGCCACTTTCATCAGCTGGCCCCATTTCGTTCTGCTGAACGAGGCAATCTGGTCGGCCGCGATTGCGTGGCTGGTGGCGTGGGGCCTGAAGGCGCTCGGCGTGCACGGCTTGCTTGTCGGCTGTGCTGCAGCCGCGGTATTCATCGCGGTGCTCGGCTCGCTGGTCAAATACACGGAAGAGCGCACCTACCTGCTTTATCTGATGGCCGACACCATCTTCACGTGGCAATTCTCCCACGGCAAACGACCCGATTGGGATGCCCGCATCGACCGGTTCGCGCGCCATCTGGTGAAGGTCGCGCAGAGCTCCCAGGCGCAGGAAATCGTGCTTGTCGGCCACAGCTCGGGCTCTTTTCTCGGCTCCGAGATCCTTGCCCGCGCCTTGAAGCTGGATCCAGATCTCGGCCGTCACGGGCCACGTGTCGTATTGCTCACGCTGGGCGGCAATATGCCGATCGTCGGATTTCACAAAGCGGCGCAGGGTTTTCGCGACAATCTGCGTCGGCTCGCGACAGAACCTTCGATCGACTGGATCGACTGTCAGTCCCGCAAGGACGTCATGAATTTTTACCCATTCGACCCCGTTAGCGGTCACGGGATCGAGGTAGGCCACGACAAGCGGAACCCGACCATCGTCCCGGTACGGTTTCGCGAGATCATCCGCCAGGACCACTATTGATGGCGAATGAACGACCGCATGCCTACGATTTTTTCATGATCGTCTGCGGTCCGGTTGCTTTGCGCGCGCGCATCGATCAGCCTGCCGCAACTCTGGATTTAATCGACGAGGATATTACAACCCGCGAAAAAGCATGGAAGAAGCTTGATCTGGGTCAAAGAAGTGCCATTTCAGGCCCTCCCGGCGGCGCCCAGGCGGCCGCGCGCCGGATCGGCTAGCAACCGACCGGCAACCCGCCAAGGGAACCCAACCGACTGCAATGGTTGGCTTTAATTCTGGCTTTGGTGTAAAGGGACAAGGTTCACCCGCAACGAACCAGGCGACGATGCCGGTCGTTAACGGTGATAAGCGCTTCAACCATCTGATGAAAATGTTCGGATGAAGAAGCTTCCAAGCATGCTAGATACCATGTCGAAAAATCGAAGCCCATTATAAGGCCTCGAAACCAGCTTCCCGGTGCCGGGGGATGCAGCAGTCCGAACCGTTTGGCGCTTTCGCGCGACGAACTCGATGCCTACTCAATCCCGGACATGTCAAATTGGAATAGTGCCGTGACCAATTTTAGTAAGACCCCGCTGCTCGATACCATCCGGACGCCGGAAGATTTGCGCAAGCTGAAGGTCGAGAAGATTCGTCAGGTCGCCGACGAATTGCGTCAGGAGACCATCGATACGGTGTCGGTGACCGGCGGTCACTTCGGTGCCGGTCTTGGTGTGGTCGAACTGACGACGGCGCTGCATTACGTGTTCGACACGCCGCGCGACCGCATCATCTGGGACGTCGGGCATCAGGCCTATCCGCACAAGATCCTCACCGGCCGCCGTGATCGCATCCGCACCCTGCGCACGCCAGGCGGCCTGTCGGGCTTCACCAAGCGCTCGGAGAGCGAATACGATCCGTTCGGCGCCGCGCATTCCTCCACCTCGATCTCGGCCGGCCTCGGCATGGCCGTGGCCCGCGATCTGGCGGGCGGCTCGAACAACGTTATCGCCGTGATCGGCGACGGTTCGATGTCGGCCGGCATGGCCTATGAAGCGATGAACAATGCCGGCGCGATGAATTCGCGCCTGATCGTGATCCTCAACGACAATGACATGTCGATCGCGCCGCCGGTCGGCGCCATGTCGGCCTATCTGTCGCGGATGTATTCCGGCAAGACCTATCGCGGCCTGCGCGATGCTGCCAAGCAGCTCGGCAAACACCTGCCGAAGCTGATCGCCGATCGTGCCGAGCGCGTGGAAGAATATTCCCGCGGCTTCATGGTCAATGGCGGGACGCTGTTCGAAGAGCTTGGCTTTTACTATGTCGGCCCGATCGACGGTCATAACCTCGATCACCTGCTGCCTGTGCTGCAGAACGTCCGTGACATGGAAACCGGCCCGATCCTGGTTCATGTCGTGACGCAGAAGGGCAAGGGCTATGGCCCGGCCGAGGCTGCCGTTGATAAATATCATGCGGTCGTCAAGTTCGACGTCGCCACCGGCACCCAGTCGAAGTCGAAGCCGAATGCGCCGGCGTATCAGAACGTGTTCGGCCAGAGCCTGGTCAAGGAAGCCGAGAAGGACGACAAGATCGTCGCCATCACCGCGGCGATGCCGTCGGGCACCGGCGTCGATATCTTCAACAAGGCTTTCCCGCACCGCACCTTCGACGTCGGCATCGCCGAGCAGCATGCCGTCACCTTTGCAGCTGGTCTCGCAACCGAAGGCTACAAGCCGTTCTGCGCGATCTATTCGACCTTCCTGCAGCGCGGCTATGACCAGATCGTGCACGACGTGGCGATCCAGAACTTGCCGGTGCGCTTCGCCATCGATCGCGCGGGCCTTGTCGGCTCCGATGGCGCCACCCATGCCGGCTCGTTCGACAACGCCTATCTCGGCTGCCTGCCGAACATGGTGATCATGGCAGCATCCGACGAAGCCGAACTGGTGCACATGGTGGCCACCCAGGTGGCCATCAACGATGCGCCGAGTTCGCTGCGCTACCCGCGCGGCGGAGGTCGCGGCGTCGAGATGCCGGAAGTCGGCATTCCGCTGGAAATCGGCAAGGGCCGTATCATTCGCCAGGGCAAACAAGTCGCCCTGTTCTCGTTCGGCACCCGTCTCGCCGAATGCGAAAAGGCCGCCTCTGAAGCTCGCCCGCGAGCATGAGATCCTGCTGACTATCGAGGAAGGCTCGATCGGCGGTTTCGGCTCCCATGTCATGAACACGCTCGCCGAACACGGCATGCTGGACGGCGGCCTGCGCATGCGCGCCATGGTGCTGCCCGACACCTTCCAGGACCACGACTCGCCGGCGGCGATGTATGCCCAGGCCGGTCTGGACGCGAAGGGCATCGTCAAAAAGGTGTTCGAGACCCTCGGCAAGGATTTCGCAGCCGAGACCGTCAAGCTCGCTTAAGCGCTACAAACTTCGCTGTCATCGCTTGGCTTGGCCGGGCGATCCAGCAAACGATGACGGAGCGGCGTATCCTGGTTCACCCGATCAAGTCGGGTGACAACAACTGAAACTTGCGATGCAATTCGGTACACAGATTCGGATCGCCTCGTTGTCGTCTGATTGACGCGTCAAAGTCGGCCCGCTTCGCGCTTGGACGGGGACTTCATGAATATCTATCTTGCAGGCCCCGATGTGTTTTTGCCCAACGCCGCCGAAATCGGGCGACGCAAGGTCGAATTGTGCAAGCATCACGGCGCCCACGGCTTCTTCCCGCTCGACAACGATGTGGATGCGACAGCCTCGGATGCCTCGCGCCAGATCTTCCACGGCAACGAGGCCATGATGAACCGCTGCGACATCATCATCGCCAATCTCACCCCGTTCCGCGGCCCCAGCGCCGATGCCGGTACCGTGTTCGAACTCGGCTTCATGGCCGGTCACGGCAAGCTGTGCTTCGGCTACAGCAACGATCCCGCGCCATATGTGGATCGGCTGCGCCGCATGACCGAGATCACCGACCGCGATGGCCGTCTGGTCGACAAGGACGGATTGCTGGTTGAAAACTTCGGCCTCACCGACAACCTGATGATGATCCATGCGCTGGATCTGTACGGCTCGCCGCTGATCGTCCCTCGCGAAGCGCCAGCCGATCTGTGGCAGGACCTCACCAGCTTCGAAGAGTGCCTGAAATTCGCTGCGTCCTACTGAACTGCTGCCGACTGACATGACGAAATCCCAGACTTCATCCGCAGCATCGAAGCAGCGCGCCGATACGCTTCTCGTCGAACGCGGCATCTTCGAAAGCCGCGCGCGCGCTCAGGCCGCCATCGAGGCTGGTCTTGTCATCGCCAATGGCAAACAGGTCGCCAAGGTCTCGGAGTTGTTGTTACCCGATGCCGCGATCGAAGCCGAGCCGGCGCATCCCTGGGTGTCACGCGGCGGGGTCAAGCTGGCGGGCGCTCTCGAACATTACCCGATCGAGATCGAAGACCATGTCTGCCTCGATGTCGGCGCATCCACCGGCGGGTTCACCGAAGTGCTGCTTGCCAACGGCGCCAGCATGGTGTTCTCCATCGATGTCGGCACCAGTCAGTTGCATCACTCCCTGCATGGTCACCCCAAAATCGTATCGATGGAGTCCACCGATATCCGCCATTTCGAGAACAAGCGCCTGCCCGCGCGGCCCGACGTGGTGGTCATCGATGTCAGCTTCATCTCACTCAAGGCCGTATTGCCCGTCGCGCTGTCGCTGGCCGCTGCGCCGATGAGCCTGCTGGCGCTGATCAAGCCGCAGTTCGAGGCCGATCGGAAGCAATCCAAGCGCGGCATCATCAAGAATGCCGATCTGCATCAGGCAATCTGCGACGAAATCACCGCTTTCGCGAAGGACCTCGGCTGCACCGATATCGAGGTCTTCCCGTCCTTGATCAAAGGCGGTGATGGCAATATCGAGTTCTTCATGGGAGCGCGGCGTGGTTGAGCGCATCACGATCGATCACGTCGGCCATCGCGGCGATGGCGTCAGCATCGATCGACCGCCCACCTTTGTGCCGTTCACGCTGCCCGGCGAGATCGTCGATACCGACAACAGCGACGGCAGATATCGCCTCGTGCAGATCGAGCAAAAGAGCGCCGAACGCATCGATCCGTTCTGCCGCTATTTCGCCCGCTGCGGCGGCTGCGCGATCCAGCACTGGCAACCGACGCCCTATCAGGCATGGAAGCGCCAGATCGTCATCGACACGCTGAGCCAGGCCGGCATCGATGGCACGGTCGATCCGCTGATCGATGCCCATGGCGCCGGCCGACGTCGCGTCACGCTGCATGCGCGCTACAAGGACGGGCAAACACTGGTCGGCTTTGCCGAGGCGGCCAGCCACGCCATCGTCGCCATTGCGGACTGCCCCATCCTGGACCCAGCACTGGCAGGCGCACTGGACGCTGCGCGCGCCGTGGCGGCGCTGTTGAAGGCGATGGACAAGCCGCTCGATATTCAAGTGACGGCCGCCGATAACGGGCTCGATATCGATGTTCGTGGCAGTGGCCCGATCTCCACCGCGCTGATCTCGCAGCTGTCGGCTCTCGCGGCCGAGCACAGGCTCGCGCGGCTGACGCGGCATGGTGAACTCGTGCTGATGCGCGCGCCCCCTGTGGTCACCATGGGCAAGGCCAGTGTCGCGCTGCCGCCTGGTGCGTTCCTGCAGGCGACTGCGGCCGGCGAAGAGGCGCTCGCTGCGCTGGTGCTGCAGCATTGCAAAGGCGCCAAGGTCATCGCCGACCTGTTTTGCGGCATCGGTCCGTTCGCGCTGCGGCTCGCCGCCAAGGCGAAGATACAGGCCATCGACAATGACGCGAAGGCCATCGCCTCGCTGCAACAGGCCATCAAGGCGACGCCGGGTCTCAAGCCGATCACGGCCGAAGCCCGCGACCTGTTTCGACGCCCCCTCGTCGCCCAGGAGCTGCGCGATATCGACGCCGTCGTGTTCGATCCGCCACGCGCCGGAGCGCAGGCCCAGGCGGAGCGGCTTGCCGCCAGCAAGGTGCCGCTGGTCGTCGCAGTCTCCTGCAATGTGCAAAGTTTTGCGCGCGATGCCAGGATCCTGATCGACGGCGGCTACCGGCTGCAAGCCGTGACGCCCGTCGATCAATTTCGTCACACACCGCATATCGAATTGGTGGCCCGCTTTACACGATAGTTGCCATTTCGCGCGCACTGCGCTGGAGTGACGGCGACGCTGCCAGGCAAGAGCAGCAAGGAGGCGACGTGACCCATCCCGACCCCATCAAATCAGACATTCTGCCACCCGGTATTCGCTCGCGCTTCGTCGAGGATATCAACGGCCTGCGCATGCATGTGCTCGAAGCCGGCTATGAGACCGACGGCCGGCCCTGCGTGCTGCTGCTGCACGGATTCCCGGAGCTCGCCTTCAGCTGGCGCAAGGTGATGCCGCAGCTGGCGGCGGCCGGCTATCACGTCATCGCGCCAGACCAGCGCGGCTATGGCCGCACCACCGGCTGGAGCGCCGATTACGACGGCGATCTGCGCCCGTTCAACCTGCTCAATCTGGTCCGCGATGCACTCGGCCTCGTCCTCGCGTTCGGCTATCGTCATGTCGATGCCGTGGTCGGTCACGACTTCGGCAGCTCCGTTGCCGCGTGGTGCGCGCTGACACGTCCCGATGTGTTTCGCTCGGTGGCTTTGATGAGCGCGCCGTTTTCCGGACCGCCGTCGCTGCCTTTCGATACGGTGAGAACGGTAGCCGCGCCAAAGGCGGAAGACCCCGTTCACCGTGACCTCGCGGCCCTGCCGCGGCCACGCACACACTATCAATGGTACTACGCCACGCGCGAGGCCAATGATCACATTCAAAATGCTCCGCAAGGCGTGCATGATTTCCTGCGGGCTTATTACCATCACAAGAGCGCAGACTGGTCGGACAACAAGCCCTATCCGCTGCACGGCTGGACCGCCGGCGAACTCGCGAAACTGCCGACCTATTA
>JAPLPC010000151.1:9672-16781 GCA_026400425.1 Hyphomicrobiales bacterium
ATGGATCAAAACGAGACGATGGCCGAGACCGTCGCCAAGGAAATGCCGTCGCGCGATGCCATCGCCGCCAACACATGGCTGCCCGATCGCGAGCTCGCCTTCTACAGCGCCGAATATGCCCGCACAGGCTTCCAGGGCGGACTGCAATGGTATCGCTGCAACACCACCGGCGCGTTCAGTGCTGACTATGAACTCTTCTCCGGCCGCACCATCGATGTTCCATCGTGCTTCATCTCCGGCCGCCAGGATTGGGGTATCTATCAGCGGCCCGGCGCTCTCGAGACGATGCAGCGAACCGCCTGCACCGACATGCGCGCGGTTCATCTGATCGACGGCGCCGGACATTGGGTACAGCAGGAACAGGCCGATGAAGTCAGCCGCCTGTTGCTCGCATTCTTGCAAGACGCGAGCGCGACACCACGTTGAGCCAATGGCGCAATCTCTCAGCCGTCATTGCTATAGTATACTTCAATCACAGAAGACGGACGTCAACGTCTCGTTGTACGTTGCGTCCAACCCACACTGACTTGAAACAGCGTCGTCGATACCGCCGACATCCGCTGTAAACCATGGGATGGCTAGCTTTGCAAAAGCGATTGTTCGTGTTCGGTCTCGGCTATAGCTGCCGTCATTTTTTGCGTGAGCACGCCGTTTCTTTTTCGGAGATCGGTGGCACCGTACGCACGGATATGGGCAACGCATCCGTTGCAAACGGGCCGCTCGCACTTTTTCGCTTTGACGGAACGCAGGCTGATGCCGAGATCGCCGCACAAGTTTTACGCACAGATCTGCTTCTCGTCTCGGTGCCGCCAGGCATGGACGGCGATCCCGTGCTTTCCCATTTTGCGAACACGATCGCAGACAGCGCAGCGCGCGTGATCTATCTGTCGAGCGTCGGCGTCTATGCCGATCATGACGGCGCCTGGATCGACGAGAGCGCAACCGTGGTGCGTGACGACACCCGGCGCGGCATGCGCGCGCGTGCGGAAGCGGCATGGCAGGAAGTCTGCGGGGAACGCCTGCGCATTCTGCGGCTTGCCGGGATCTATGGGCCCGGTCGCAATGCCTTCGTCAATCTTGCCAGCGGCCGCGCGCATCAGATCGTGAAGCCGGGCCAGGTGTTCAACCGGATCCATGTCGATGACATCGCGCGGGCAATCGCCGCGGCCGCCGACTGTCCGCATGCGGGGATTTGGAATGTCTGCGACGATGAGCCGGCGCCGCCGCAGGACGTCGTGACTTATGCCGCCGGTTTGATGAACGTATCGCCGCCTCCCGAGCAGGACTTTGCCGCCGCCGATCTCAGCCCGATGGCACGCAGCTTCTATGCATCGAACAACCGCATATCCAATGCGCGCCTCAAACACGATCTCGGTGTCAGCTTGCAGTATCCCGATTACCGCAGCGGTCTCGATGCGCTATGGAACGCCAATGAAGGTCGCTCGTTCACGTGAGCCGCCAACAAGAGCTTCGTGATCATCAGATGGACCAGATTACCCCCGTTTCCGCACACCCCGACCTGGCACATCCGCGGCCCGGCATTGTCGGCGCTGCCGTCTATGCCAATGGGCAGCGTGTGCAGGATCTCGATCGCATCGCGGATGCAAAAAAGTGGACGGACAAACCGGGCCATGTGGTGTGGATCGGCCTATTCGAGCCCGGCGACGATCTGCTGCACGAAATCCAGCAGCAGTTCGATCTCCATCCCCTGGCCATCGAGGACGCGCACAAGGCGCATCAGCGCCCAAAGCTCGAACAATATGGCAAAGGGCTGTTCGTCGTCGCGCGCACAGCGCAGCTGATCAATGATCGAATTGCGTTCGGCGAGACCCACATGTTCGTCGGGCCGGGCTATGTCGTCACCGTGCGCCACGGCGCGTCCAGTTCCTACCGCGCCGTGCGCGAGCGCGCGGAATCCTGCCCGACCACGCTCGCCAATGGTGAAGACTTCATACTTTATTCCGTGCTCGATTTCATCGTCGATGAATACGCGCCGGTGCTCGACCAGATCCGCTCCGAAGTGGAAGCGCTGGAAGACTGCCTGCTGAAGCGCCCTTTGTCGTCGCACCAGATCGAGCGGCTGTACACGCTGCGCCGCGATCTGCTGCGGCTGCGCGATGCCGCCGCGCCGCTCACCGAAGTCTGCCATCGCATCGAGCATGCCGAGGTGGTGCAGATCGATGCCGAGATGCAGCCGCTGTTTCGCGACGTCACCGACCACATTCACCGCGTCAAGGAAGACATCGACAGCCTGCGCGAAGTGCTGGCATTCGCCTTCGAGACCAGTCTGATGATAGGGCAGTCACAGCAGACCGTCGTCACCCGTCAATTGGCCGCCTGGGCCGCGATCCTCGCCGTCCCCACCGCCCTTGCCGGCATTTACGGCATGAATTTCCAGCATATGCCCGAATTGAAATGGCAGTATGGCTATCCGGCGGTCCTGTGTCTCATCGGCAGCGTCTGCGCCGGGCTCTACTGGCGGTTCCACCGCAACGGCTGGCTTTAGGCTTCGGCGACGACGTCGTGCGACCGTCGCTCGGGCTCGGTGGGTGACGTGATACGCTGTGGCAAAGTCGGTAGGACGTCGGCGATGACCGGCAGATGATCCGAGATTGCCCGCGCCTCCGGGTCCGTAAAACTCTTCACGATCCTGACATTCCGACCATAGACCCGATCCAACCGCATCAGCGGCCAGCGCGATGGGAAGGTGCGATGGTGGGTACGTTCGGGGAACGTCGCGGCCAGCGACTTCCGCACCGAATTGACCCAGAACCAGTCGTTGAAATCGCCGACGATCAGAGAGGGATGCGCGGGCTCATGCGCCAGCGTCAACAGCTTGCGGGTCTGTTGCCGACGCTCGCCGATGCTGAGCCCGAGATGGGTGGCGATGACGCGACACACGCCGCCCTTGGTCGCCACATCGGCAACGACGGCGCGGCGCGGTTCATGCTCGCCGAACGAGATGTCGTGGATCTCGGGCGGCGCGACCCAGGGCCAGCGGCTGATCAGCATCTGGCCATATTCGCCGTCGGTCGTGACGATCGATTTGACGCCGACACTGTGGCCGCCGAACGCTTGTTCCAGCACGGCGAATGGATTGACGCCGCTGCCGCGTGAGTCGATCTCCTGCAGCGCGACGATATCCGGCGACCATTTCTGGATCAGCGCGATGACGCCGGGCAGATCGAATTTCGGATTGAGCGCGAAACTGCCATGCACGTTCCACGTCATGATACGGATGGATGGAGCGATCACCTGCGCCGGCCCCACCATGTCACGACGAATTGCGCGCCGATCGAGAACGCGATCCACACCGCCAAGCCCAGCAGCAGCAACGCCACATCCGCCCACGATGGCTGCCGCAACAGATCAGCGATCTGCGCGCCGAATACCGACATCGCAATCAGCCCCGGCGCCATGCCGATGATCGTGCCCAGGATGAAATCGTAAAACCGTACGCCGCTGGCGCCCGCCGCCATGTTGATCAACGAGAAAGGCGCCAGCGGCAGCATGCGGACCAGCACCACGGAGATCACGCCATGGCCCACGATCTTCTTCTGGATCCGTCGCAGCCGCGGTCCAAGCATCCGTTGCACCGGCTCGATGCCGACGATGCGGCCTATCACATAGAGCAGCGACGCACTGGCGAGGATGCCGACCACCGCCGAGCAGAAGCCGATCCATGGACCGAGGGCGGCCGCCGTGACCGCGATCATCACAGTGACGGGAAACAGCACAAGGCCACCGACAACAAAGCCAGCCACGATCACCAATGGTGCCCATGGCGAACCTTCGATGGAACGCAAGGTCTGCAGCAGCCGATCGGCATTGGCGAATTCATACAGCGGCGTGAACCGCCACACCGCACCGAGCGCACAAACGATGCCGACCACTGTGAGCAGTTTCATCGATACCGGTACCGTCGCCCGCGCTGCCCGTTCGAGGCCGAGCGGCCGCAGCGGGTCCGCCACCGGCGTCACGAAATCGACAAGCTCCTTAGCGTCCGGAATGCCGTCCTGCACGGGGTGAAGGCCATGTCCGTTGTCGCGCAACGTCGTTGCCGTCTCGATCAGCGAACCGGTCTGCTTCAAGCTGTCTTTGACCGTTTGCTCCGACACGCCGCAAAAATGGCCGAGATGCCGATCGCGGATCGAGGCGATCGTCTCGCGTTCAGCATCATCGGCCGCTTCGATCACCAGATCGCATTCGGAATCAGCGCCCATCGAGCGGTTGTTGAGATTGGCAGAGCCGATGCGCAAGAAGGTATCATCGACGATCATCACTTTGGCATGCACCATGACAGCTTCGATCGTGGCGCCATCGGCGACCTGTGGATGCAGCAAGCGCACGCGGTCGGACACGCCGGCCTCGTCGAACACCTTCATAAATTCGAGACGGCCGTTGCGCATCGTCCGCGCCTCGATCCAGGATGCGTGCGTCTTCGGCGCAATCAGCAGCAATTCAAGTTTCGGCTTTTGAGTGAGCCGCTCCGCGAGCTTTCGCGCGACATGCTCGGCGCTGAGAAACTGGTTTTCGATATAGATGGTGTGCTCGGCGGCTGCGATGGACGCCATGAAAAGACGATCGACCTCGTTGATCGCCGGCCGTCCCCGATCAGTCGGCTCGGTGCGAGCGATGCCGATCTTCACCTGCGTGAAATCCGCTGCGAAGCCATCCGGCCAGATGTTTCGAGGGGGGCCGATCTCGGGAGAAGCGCCGCAACTGGCGCAGTCCCAGCGTTGCCGCACCAGTTCGGCGAGACTGCGCGCCGCATCGCCGTCGACCATCATCTGCACGTCGTGAAATGGCGGATAGGCCTCGCCGGCCGGATCGATGCGGTTCGGATCGCGCGCGCGATGGGCGTCGCTGTCCCATCGCCGCATGGTGAGATCGAGCCCGCCCGAGAAGGCGATGCTGTCATCGACCACGACGATCTTCTGATGCTGCGCCGAACCGGTCGGCAGGCAATCGTCGTAGCAGAAGATCAGCCGATCGCTGTCCGGCAGGCTGAATTTCGCCGACGGAAACCATTCGCGCTCACCGGCATAGATCACCGGCGAATTCCAGATCAGCAGACGAATGTGCAAGCCCGGCCGCTCCGCGAGCAGCGCATGCAGGAAGGGTCCGAATGCCACGGGATAACCATCGTCGGCAGCGCCGGAGGCCCCGACCAGCGGCGTGCGGCTATGAACGTCCCAGCCGACGATGAAAACGGAATGCTCTGCCGCGATCAGGCAGCGACGCAGAGCCAAGAAATAATTGGCGGCATCGTTGAGCACCGCGGCGCGATGACAGGCGACATGCCGCCAGACCGTTTGGCCTTCCGCAATGATGCCGTCCGCGCGCGGGGGCGCTGGGTGGAGGACTGCATGAGATTGCACAATGACCGGCCTGCGTGGTGAAACATCTCACGCAAACGCATACCGGTCGCCGATGGTTCCCGCGGGAATCGGCTTGGGCCGTCGATGCAGACCCCGATCAAAAGCCGAGCGCGAAGCCGTCCTTGCGGTGGTCCGATGCGCCGTACAGCACGCCGCGCTGATAGTCGATCTGGATAGCCTGGGCGCCGCCGATGCCGGCCTCCATCATCTGCAGCTTGTGGCCGCGCGCGGCGAGTTGGTTGCGCACAGCCTCCGGGATCGTATTTTCAACCTGCAGCACATTGTTGGTTGCGAAGGAGCGTGCGGCCTCCGCGGCTTCCTGGATGTCCATCCCGAGATCGAGCACATTGGAGATGTATTGCGCATGGCCGGTGGCCTGATAGTGGCCGCCCATGACACCGAACGGCATCACCGCGCGGCCGTCCTTCATGAGCATGCCCGGAATGATCGTATGCATCGGCCGCTTGCGCGGCCCGAGCGAATTCACATGGCCCGGCTTGGCGCGGAAGCTCCAGCCGCGGTGATGCAGCAGCACGCCCGACTTCTTGGCATAGATGCCGCTGCCGAACGGGCCGAACAGCGAATTGATCAGCGACACCGCATTGAGGTCGCGATCGACCACGGTGAGATACACCGTGTCCTTGTGGATGACGGAATCCCAATGCTGCTCCGGCGATGCCTTCTTCATGTCGATCTGGCCCCGGAGATCGCCGATGAACTTGTCCGACAGGAAGCGTTCGACATCCACCTTGGCAACGTCGGGATCGCAGAAATACGCATCGCGAGTGCGATACGCGGCCTTGGTTGCCTCGGCCAGCACATGGATGCGATCGGCTTCGCTGAGACTCTTGATGTCGAAGCCGGCCATCATGCGCAGGATCATCAGCGCTGCTAGGCCCTGCCCGTTAGGCGGACATTCGGCGACATCGAAACCTTGATAGTTGGTCGAGATCGGCGTGACATAATCGGAGCGCTGCGAATTGAAATCATCGGCCTCGTGAGCGCCGCCGACGGCGCGCAGCGTGGTGATGATGTCGTCCGCCACCTGGCCCTGGTAGAAGCCGTTGCGGCCCTCGCGGGCGACACGACGCAACGTGCCGGCCAGCGCCGGCTGCACGCGCTTGTCGCCCACCGCAGGCGCATGGCCGCCCGGCAGATACTGCGCCGCGCAGTCCGCATGCGCTTCCAGCTTGCGGCGCCATTTGGTCCAGTCGGCGGCGACGCGCGGCGTGATGCGAAAGCCGTTTTCGGCGGCATCAATGGCCGCAGCGAACACCTCGGCCAGCGGCTTCGAGCCATGATCCTTGCTCAGCGTGCACCAGGCATCGATGGCCCCGGGCACGGTGACGGTTTCGACGCAGGTCTCGGGAATATCGCGGGCGTCACCGCCGGCATATTTCTCGGAATCGATCTTGGCCGGGGTGCGGCCGGAGCCGTTCAGCGCGATCGGCGCCCCGCCCTTAGGCGAGTATAGTGCGAAGCAGTCGCCGCCGATGCCGGTCATGGCGGGATCGACCACGCATTGCACCGCCACCGCGGCCAGCGCCGCATCGATGGCGTTGCCGCCCGACTTCAGCATCTCCACCGCGGCCAGGGTTGCCAGCGGGTGCGAGGTTGCAGCCATCCCGTGCTCGGCGACAGCAACGGAACGGGCAACGGCCATGAAGTCACGCATGAGGGATCCTCGGATGTTGGTATACCACAATCGTTGCCTCCCCATACATCCGG
>JAPLPC010000582.1 GCA_026400425.1 Hyphomicrobiales bacterium
CCGTCTTCGCTTCGCGAAGCCACCTTCTCCCACAAGGGGAGAAGGAGGGCGCGCAACCCAGCAATCCTTCGGCAATGTTTCCACGCCGCATCGATCAGGTTGATGCTGGCCTCGGGGGTGCGGAAGGCCGAATGCGCCGACAGGGTGACGTTCGGAATGGTCGTCAGCACGTGGCCGGCCGGCAGCGGCTCGATATCGAACACGTCGAGTCCGGCATGGCGCAGATGGCGGGATCGCAACGCTTCGATCATCGCGGCTTGATCGACCACGGCGCCGCGCGCGGTGTTGACCAGGATCGCGCCCTTCTTCATCTGTCCGATGCGTTCGCGCGTGATGAAGCCGCGGGTCTCGTCGTTCAGCAGCAGATGGATGGAGACGACGTCGCTCGTGGACAGCACGGTATCGAGATCGGTGAACTCGACGCCCGGATAGCTCTTCGGCGAGCGATTCCATGCCAGCACCTTCATACCTGCACCAAGCATGATGCGCGCGACCTCCGCGGCGATGCCGCCGAAGCCGATCAAGCCCAGGGTCTTGCCGGTCAATTCCATGGCTTCATCGCGCAACCAGTTGCCGGCGCGCATTTCGCGGTCCTGCTCGGCAAGGCCACGCGCGGCCGCCCACATATGCGCCACGGCGCATTCGGCCACGGCGGTGTCGCCATAGCCGCGGATCAGATGCACCTCGATGCCGAGCTCGGCAAGCTCCTCCACATGCATGTAGCTGCGCGCGCCGGTGCCGAGAAACACGATGTGTTTCAGGCCGGTGCACTGCCTGGCCACATCGGTGGGGACATAGGTGTGATCGACGATGGCGATCTCGGCGCCGTCGAGCACGGCCGGCAGATCGGCGGATGTAATGTCCTCATCGCGATTGACCTTGATCGCAATGTCGCCCGGCTGCGTCAGCCGTTCCAGAATGACCGCCAGCTCTTCGCTGGCATCGACGAATACGCCGCGCATTGATTGTGCCCCTTGCTTTACTTCGACGACACGCCGGCGAGTGCCAGCACGGTATGCATCAGCACGTTGGCGCCGGCGGCGCAGTCGTCCTGCGTCGACGACTCCAATTCGTTGTGGCTGATGCCGTCCTTGCTCGGAATGAACACCATCGCCGTCGGCATGATGGTGTTAAGGTTGCAGGCATCATGACCGGCGCCCGAGGTGATGCGGCGATGCGAGTAGCCGAGCGACTGCGCGGCTGTTTCCACGGCATTGACGAAGTCCGCGTTGAAATGCGTCGGCGGCTTGTGCCAGACCTTGTCGAAGGCGACCTCGACCTTGCGATGCGCCGCGATCTCCTTGATGGCGTCGCGTACGCCCTTCTCGATGGCGTCGAGTTTGCCGGCATCGGCGCTGCGCAAGTCCATGGTGAAGGCGATCTCGCCGGGAATGACATTGCGCGACGGATTGGCGATCACCGCTTCGCCGATGGTGCCAAGCGCTCCGATATTGCTGACCACGCGCTCGGTGGCGAGCACGATCTCCGACAACGTCGCCAGCGCATCCTTGCGTAGCGGCATCGGCGTCGAGCCGGCGTGGCTTTCGAAGCCGGTGATCTTGCCGTCGAACCACAGCACGCCCTGGCCGGAATCGACCACGCCGATGGTCTTGGCCTCGGCCTCGAGGATCGGCCCCTGCTCGATATGCAGTTCGACGAAACCCGAAAACTTCTGTGTGCCGACGGCGACATCGCCGCGATAGCCGATGGTGTCCAGCGCTTCGCCGACGCTGACGCCCGCGATGTCCTTGCGCGACAGGATGTCATCGACGGTGAAATCGCCGACATAGGCGGCCGAGGCCATCATCGCCGGCGCGAAGCGCGAGCCTTCCTCATTGGTCCAGTTGGCAATGCAGATCGGCGCATCGGTCTCGATGCCGGCATCGTTGAGCGTCCGCACGACTTCCAGCGCGCCGAGCACGCCGAGAATGCCGTCGA
>JAPLPC010000415.1:0-722 GCA_026400425.1 Hyphomicrobiales bacterium
TCTCGGTGCGCGACCTCTCGACCATTCTCGAAGGCATCGCCGACGCACTCGCTTATTCGCGCAACCCGTCGACCATCGTCGAACATGTGCGCGCGCGTCTGGCGCGCCAGATCTGCGCGCAGAACACGTCCTATGCAGGCTATCTTCCGCTTATCGCACTGTCCGCGCAGTGGGAGCAGGCATTTGCAGAGTCGATCATCGGCACCGGCGAAGAGCGCAGCCTGGCGATGCAGCCGTCGCGTCTGTCAGAATTCATGGTGGCCGTGCGCGATCGGTTCGAACAAGCCGCGCGCGAAGGCGAAGCGCCGGTGCTGGTGACCTCAGCCGGGATTCGGCCCTTCGTGCGATCGCTGGTCGAACGGTTCCGCTCCCAGACCACCGTATTATCGCAGGCAGAGATCCACCCGCGCGCGCGCCTCAAGACCGTCGGCAGTATCTAACGACGGCGCCGAGACGCAAATCACCGCCAACGGCGATGCAAATCGGTCACACACAAGCGCCTTGCGAATTCGTAATGTCGTGGGGCCATCGCAGCGCCAGCTGCGACATTGATGACCAACCTTCTGAATTTACTCAATTATTCTGGTTTCCGCGTCTGCGGTGCGAATTGCGAGGGCATTCCAATCACGCTCTGTCACCATCTTGTGATCACGATTCTGGAACGTTAGGCCTCGTAACTACGTTCTTGCCACACAGATGATGAACCTGATGCTGACAGCGAG
>JAPLPC010000415.1:767-9698 GCA_026400425.1 Hyphomicrobiales bacterium
GGCTCTTGTCGCCGGTATTTTCGTGGCCGGCGTCGGAATCTCGTCGCGCATGAATTCGGATCAGAGTTACACGCAGACGGCACGCGTGATCAAGGCTGGCGCGCCTGTGACCACCGCAACGTCGAACGCTAGCATGGTCCGGTAAGAGCTTTCAGGAATTCGCAGGGTGATGTCCCCCAAGGTCGCCATGCGAACATAGCAGATCCCACTCCCCCCAAGTGGCCTGCGAAATGGAAAACGCCCGCTCCCCACGGGCGTTTTTCTTTTGTCGGTACTTCAGCCGGGTCCGGAACTCCGTCATTGCGAGGAGCGCAGCGACGAAGCAATCCAGCCTTGTTGCTTTCTGGATTGCTTCGCTGCGCTCGTAATGACGGCAGAAGTGCAGTGGGCTACGTGGCCACGAAGGCTGCGCTGTGACGGCGTTAAGAATTACTTCGCCGGCGGAACCGTTTCGATCAGCTTGCCGGTATAGACGATCGGCCCCGTCGCGGAGCCGGTCGGCGAACCGCCTTCCGGTTCGACGGTGACGGCATAAGTGGCCTGATTGACCGTCTCCGGATCGTAGGCCGCCAATGCGGCGCGGGTGGTGAATTCATCGCTGCCGATAACGCCAAGCGATCGCGGCGCCTGGAATTTGTCGGACACGATCCACAACTCGTAGCTCTTGCCGGCCTGCGGCTCGGCACCGACCTTGCGTACGGTGAAGTTCTTGCTGGCCGCATCGACGGTGAGGATAAAGGCCGGCGACGTCGCGTCGGTCTGCAACAAAGCGACATATTGCGATTGTGCGGCGACTTGTGCCGGTGTCGGCGCTTGCGTCTGTACGGGCGCTTGCGCGACTTGGGTCGCTTTCGGACGCATGCCCGATGGCAGCAGATCCGGTCGCGTCACCTGGACGCCGATCAACGCGATCAGCGCCGCGGCAATGGCGCTCATGGCCGTCGCTACACCGCGCCAGCGCTGTGCACGACGCGTGAGCAAGATGACGTTCGATGTATCCGTGTATTCGTCCGCCTGCTGCTCTGTCGCGCGCGCCGTGCGCTCCGGCGGCTCGGTTTCGGACTGCGGCATCGACGGCAGCACGAGGGCGGCCTGTGCACCGGACAGACCGATGGCGCTGCGGATGTTGTCCCAAACATGAGGACGCGGTTCGACCATGCCGACCATCTGGTTCAAGACGGCAAGCGCGCGTTCCCAAGACTCCACGACCGCGGCATAGTCTTTGTCCACGGACATCATCTGCTCGACCTGCGCGCGCTCGTCGGCATCGAGGGTGCCGAGCGCGTATTCAGCGGCGAGCGCGATATGGTCTTCGCTATATTCCATCATGCCAGTCCCAGGCAGGCGCGGATGTCCAACATGCTCCGACGCAGCCATGTTTTGACGGTGTTCACGGGCTTCTCGAACTTCACGGCGAGTTGCTCGCGGCTCCAGCCATTGTAGTAAGCCAGCAGCACCAGCTTCTGACGATCGGGCTCGAGTCTCCCGACGCATTCGAGCAAGCGCCGCAATTCTTCGGTCATCTCGCGACGCGCTAGCGGATCCGGCGTATCAGCAGCGACATCCATGGCAGCCGGCTCTTCCTCTATCGACGTCTCGCCTTTTTTACGCACGACATCGATCGCACGGTTGCGCGCTATCGATGCCATCCAAGTAATCGGCGATGCGACGCCGGGGTTGAACTGGCCGGCGCTGTTCCAGATCTTGACATAGACCTCTTGGATCACTTCCTCCGCGAGGTCTTGTCTGCGCAAGATACGGAGAACGACGCCGAACAGTTTCGCGCGCGTAGCGGTATAAAGGCGCTCGAATGCAGCCTCATCGCCCTTGGACACCGCGGCGAGGAGCCAAACCAATTCTGCCGGCGTAAGCATTCAGTCTCCTGAAACTAAAATGACCTTCGCTGCCAAACGTCTCGCAGCGGTATTTGCGACTCGTAACATGAATGTCGATGCGCAAGCCATGTCGCTGTTCGCGCTTGTGGATACGACATGACAAACCCGGACCTCGCGGCCCGGGTGTGTTTGGATTTTACCGTTTGTCAGCACGAAGACGCCGCGGCGCTCGCAAACAAGATGAGCGGTATCTTTACGCCACCGCGCCGATACGGGCGCGCATCAGACCGATGCTGTCGAGGTCGGCCTGCTCGCGGGCATTTTCCTCCTCGCGGGCACGGGCCTGGTCGCGCTCGTCGAGCAATTCGACCTTCTTGAGTTCTTCGAACGCCTCGGCGAGCAATGCCTTGGCGTCCTCCAGCTGACCGCGCAATTCATCGGCCGAGCGGGTCAGGTTTTCGCGACGCTGGATCGCGGCTTTGGCATATGTCGGATAAGCGAAGTGGGCGGGATCCTGGATGCCGGCACGATCCTGCTCGGTCTGGATTTCGCGCTCGAGATCGACCGACATGCGCTGGAAATCGGCGATCATCCCTTCGATCTGATTGACGCGGCGGCGCTTCTCATCGACCTGGAACTTTTTCAGGCGGATCAGGGTGTCACGTGACTTCATCGACTCATACTCCCCAGAAGTCCCAGTCTCAAAGCGGGACAAAACCGATCGCCCATACGGGTGCGGCCGGCCGAATTCCTTGTCTGGCGGTCATGATGACGTGACAAAGTTAGCGTTCCGTTGCCAAACTACCAAGGATTTGTTGCAGTTGCTGGTAGCCCTCCAGCAATCCACAGACCTCATCCTTGCGCTGCCGCAGGAATGCCTCGAGCGGCTCATGCAATTGGATTGCCTCATCAACCTCCGGGCTGGAACCGGCACGGTAGGCGCCGAGCCGGATTAGTTCCTCCATGTCGGAATAGGTCGCCATGATCTGCCGGGCGCGGGTGATGGTGGGGAGATAGGCCGGATCGCAGGATCGCGGCATGGTGCGCGAGACGGATTTGAGGATGTTGATGGCGGGATAACGGCCGCGCTCCGCGATGCCGCGCTGCATCACGATATGACCATCAAGAATGCCGCGCACGGCGTCTGCCACCGGTTCGTTGTGGTCGTCGCCATCGACCAACACCGTGAAGATACCGGTGATGGAACCTTCCTCGGTGCCGGGCCCTGCCCGTTCCAGCAGTTTTGGCAGTTCGGTGAAAACGGTGGGTGTATAGCCCTTGGCGGTGGGCGGCTCGCCGACCGAGAGGCCGATTTCGCGCTGCGCCATGGCGAAGCGGGTGACCGAATCCATCATGCACATGACGTCCTTGCCCTCGTCGCGGAAGAATTCCGAGATCGATAGCGTCAGATAGGCCGCCTGTCGGCGCATCAGCGCCGGTTCGTCGGATGTTGCCACCACGACCACGGCGCGCGCCAGGCCTTCTTCCCCGAGATCCTCCTGAAGGAACTCCTGCACTTCGCGACCACGCTCGCCGATCAGGCCGATCACCGACACGTCGGCATCGACATTGCGCGCCAGCATCGACAGCAACACCGATTTGCCGACGCCGGAACCGGCGAAGATGCCCATGCGCTGACCGCGGCAGCAGGTGAGAAAGGTATTCATCGAGCGCACGCCGAGATCCAACGGCGCGCCGACCCGCTTGCGCGAATGTGCTGGCGGTGGCGAGGCACGATAAGGCATCGGTGCCGGTCCCTGCGGCAGCGGGCCCTTGCCGTCGATTGGCTCGCCCATGGCGTTGACGACGCGACCGAGCCAGGCGATCGACGGACGCACCATGCTGGCGGCATTGGCGATCACCGCGCGGCAGCCGCGGCGGACGCCTTCGAGCCCGGCGAACGGCATCACCACCGCATTGTCTCCGGAAAAGCCGATCACCTCGGCGGGGATGAAGCGACTGGTGCCGGTTTCGATGACGATGCGCGCGCCGACCGACATCGCATGGATAGGGCCCGCGATCTCGACCATCAGGCCGCGGACGCCGACCACGCGTCCATAAATATTGACGCCATCGATATCGGCGATCTGCTCGGCCAATGCTTTCACGGGATGCCTTCGCTGCCTTACCGTCGCCTTGGAGGTAAACACTTGGTGGCGAAAGCTTTAAAGTTTCGCCTCATTGCTGGCGGTCGCTTAACCCTGTGTTTACCCGCATCGTTAATCATTCCATCACTGTCTTGAATGACTGAGAGCATTCGCACCGGCAGAACGACGGTGCGAGTCGATGGAGTCGGTGAGATCCGACCCCTCATGCGGAACTTGAACAGGAACGGGTACAAAAAGAGTCTCTGACGCAACATCTTACGGCGATTCGACTAAAATTGCACGATTAGAGCTTGCGCCCGAGAATCAGCATTTGTTAACCATATCTTGTCAGGATCCGAATCAGTTGTTCGTAGGCGTTTATTGGTGCCGCAAGTATGGCGGCCGACCTGACGCCCGCAGCGGCGACTAAAGGGGACTGGCATGCGCGTTTTGCTAATTGAAGATGATAGCGCTGTTGCGCAGTCGATTGAGCTGATGCTCAAATCCGAGAGTTTCAACGTCTACACGACGGATCTCGGAGAAGAGGGCGTCGATCTCGGCAAGCTCTACGATTACGATATTATCCTGCTCGATCTCAATCTTCCGGACATGTCCGGCTACGATGTGCTCAAGCAGCTGCGGGTGTCGAAGATCAAGACCCCCATCCTCATTCTCTCCGGCCTCGCCGGCATCGAGGACAAGGTCAAGGGTCTCGGCGTCGGTGCCGACGACTATATGACCAAGCCTTTCCACAAGGACGAGCTGGTTGCCCGCATTCATGCGATCGTGCGCCGATCCAAGGGCCATGCCCAGTCGGTCATTCAGACCGGCGATCTGGTGGTCAATCTCGATACCAAGACGGTGGAAGTCGGCGGCCAGCGCGTCCATCTGACCGGCAAGGAATATCAGATGCTGGAGCTGCTCTCGCTCCGCAAAGGCACCACCCTCACCAAGGAAATGTTCCTGAACCATCTCTATGGTGGCATGGACGAGCCTGAACTGAAGATCATCGACGTCTTCATCTGCAAGCTCCGCAAGAAGCTGGCCAATGCCTCCGAAGGCCGCAACTTCATCGAAACGGTGTGGGGCCGCGGTTACGTGCTCCGCGAGCCGCACGAAGAAGAGATCCGCATCCCGGCGTAACGCTTTTCTCCCCGAACGTTCTCACGAAAACCCCGCCGAAAGGCGGGGTTTTTGTTTGCGCCTATGAAGGGCAGCGCTTGCGATTGTCTTTTGATGCCTAGGGAAGATTGCGGCGGATCAGGGGTCGCCTGATCCGCCTCAATGCTCAGCGCATCGGCATCGCGGTCTTTGCGCCCGCCAACGTCATCGCGGGCACGATCGACGGCGCGGCGCGCGGGGCGGTCGGGCGATACAATCCGCGCTTGTCCGCATGTGGCTTGAAGCTATCGGTGAGGCCCACCACGGTCTCGGCGGCGCCGAGCGCGAGGAAGCCGTCCGGCTCCATGCATTTGGCGAGCCGGCCGAAGATCTGCGTCTTCATGTCCTGGTCGAAATAGATCAGCACATTGCGGCAGAAGATGATGTCGTATTTGCCCATATGCGAGAAATCGGTGAGCAGGTTGAGCGGCTTGTACTGGATCATGGCGCGCAGCTCGGGCGCGATCTGCCACATGTCACCGATCTGCTTGAAATACTTGACCAGCAACTGGATCGGCAAGCCGCGCTGTACTTCGAACTGGGTGTAGAGACCCGACTTCGACTTCTCCAGCACCTGCTGCGAGATGTCGGTGCCGACGATCTCGATGCGCCAGCCCGCCAGTTGCGCGCTCATTTCCTTGACCACCATGGCGATCGAATAGGGCTCCTGCCCGGTCGATGCAGCGGCGCACCAGATACGCAGGCTTCGGCGCGTGCTGCGCGCCTGAATCATCTCGGGCAGCACGACATCGCGCCGGTGATCGAATGGCGTCTTGTCGCGGAAGAAGAAGGTTTCATTGGTGGTCATGGCTTCGACCACCTCACCACTAAGAGCCGCGCTGCCGCTCTTGACCTTCTGAATGAGTTCCTCGAGGCCAGCCAAACCAGCCTTGCGCGCGAGTGGCACCAGCCGGCTCTCGACCAGGTACTGCTTGTCCGCAGACAGATCGAGGCCGGACTTTTCCTTCAGAAACTTGCGCAGGAAATCGTAGTCGGCGGGGGTCATGAACGATCTCCAGAAAACAAACGGTTGATTTTCGCGCCGATCTGATTGAGCGGCAAAATAGCTGAGCAGATGCCGGCATTGGCGGCGGCGCCGGGCATGCCCCAGACGACGCTGCTGGCCTCGTCCTGTGCAATCACATTGCCGCCGGCGGCCACGACTTCCTTGCCGCCGCGCATGCCGTCCGAGCCCATGCCCGTGAGCACGACGGCGAGCACCCCGCCCTGCCAGACATCGATGCCGGAGGTGAACAGCGGATCCACGGCAGGTTTGCAGAAATTCACCGGCGGTCCGTCATCGAGCGCGATGACGACATTGGCACCCTGCTTGGCCGCACGCATGTGCTTGCCACCGGGGGCGAGATAAATGGTGCCGGGCTTGGCCAGTTCGCCGTCGATTCCCTCATGCGCCGGGCGTTTGCTGGCACGGGCGAGATGCTCGGCGAGAATCGTGGTGAAGGTCGGCGGCATGTGCTGGGTGATCAACACCGGCACGCGATCGATAACGGAGCCGAGTTCGGCCACCAGAGCCATCAGCGCCTGCGGGCCGCCGGTGGAGGAGCCAATCAGCAGCGCACGTGGCATGCTCGCACTGAACGGCCGCGTGACCAGCTTGGACGTCGATGCCGGAGTGGACGAAGCAGACGCGGCGCGCGCGGCCGGCGCAACCGTCGGCGACGTCGGCGCAAGCGAGGGACTGATTACGGATTTCAGACGGCGAACGCGTGCGCCGAGGTGACGAATCTTCTGCAACAGATCGTGCTTGAAAATGTCAGCCGCGGAAATCTCGCGAGTGCTTTCCGGCTTCGGGATGTAGTCGGCAGCACCGAGCGAAAGCGCCTTGAAGCTGATCTCCGCGTTGCGGCGAGTCAGCGTCGAGGCCATGATGACGATCAGATTACGCTTCTTGGTCAGCAGCTGCGGCAACGCGGAGATGCCGTCGAGCTCGGGCATCTCGATATCGAGAATGGCGACGTCGGGGTTGATACGCTCGACCTGATTGACGGCATCGAGACCGGTGCGCAAAGATCCGACCACCGTCATGTCCGGCTCGGCGTCGATCCATCGCGAGATCAGACCGCGAATGACAACCGAGTCATCAACGACCATCACGCGCAACGGCTCATAACGCGACTAGCAACACTCATCAACTCACCAGACGCAACAAATGCACTTCGACATAAAGGCATTGACTAGAAAAATTCGCCGGCGCCCTAATTGAGCGCCGGCGCGAACAATCAGATCAGACCGACTTCGGCGAATTTCGCCGACACGATATCCTTGTCGAACGGCTTCATGATGTATTCGTTCGCACCGGCATGCAGCGCGCGGGCAATATGCGCGACGTCGTTCTCGGTGGTGCAGAATACGACCTTCGGCACGTCGCCGCCGGGCATCCGGCGCAGATTGCGCAGGAATTCATAGCCGTCCATCACCGGCATGTTCCAGTCGAGCAGTACGGCGTCCGGCAGAGAGTGCTTGCACACTTCGAGCGCTTTCTCGCCGTCCTCCGCCTCGGTGATCTCGAAATCGAGACCTTCGAGAATGCGGCGGGCGACTTTGCGGATGACGCTGGAGTCATCGACGACCAGGCAAGTCTTCATAGGAGCCTCATTTTTCATGTCCCTGACGGAACACTTTCTCCGCGGACAGGATCGTCCAGTTGCCGTTGTTACGCGGCCAGCTTGTCAGTCGGAATCTCGAGCACGCGATCGACGTCGAGCACGACCATCAACTGGCCGTCGAGACGATGAACGCCATCGGCCATTTTTGCCATGCGCGGATCGAGATTGACGGGATTCACTTCGCGGCTGTCATCGGCAAGCTTGAGAACCTCGCCGATGGAGTCGATCAGCAGACCATAGGATTCACCGCGCAGTTCGACGCCCACCGCCATCGGCGGCTTGCCGTCATCGTTCTTCGGCAGACCGAGACGCGAGCGCATATCGATCGCGGTCACGATGCCACCGCGCAGATTGAGCACACCGGCGACGTCGCTGGACGCCAGCGGCCCGCGGGACGCGCGGGATCGGCATCCCGAACAGCTGTCCGCCGATCATGGTGGTGACGTATTCGGTCACGGAGCCGTCGGAAGTGTGGGTCACGTTGGTGGTGTTGGACATGTCGTTACCCCTCAAGCCGCCTGCTGCTGCACGTCGGCCGTCTGTTCCTTCAGCGCGGCAATCAGGCCGGGCCGATCGAACTTGGCGACGTAGTCGTGGAATCCGGCCTGACGGCCGCGTTCGATGGCGGCCGGCGAGATCATCGCGGACAACGCGATGATCGGCGTGTGGCCGTATTTCTGATCGGCCCGGATGGTTTCGGCGAATTCGAAGCCGTTCATATCGGGCATTTCGATATCGGTCAGGATGACGTCGAATTCCTGGCCCGAGCGCAGCACGCTCAAACCTTCCTGCGCATTGGTGGCGACGCGCACCTTGTAGCCGGCCGCCTTCAACACCGGCGACAGCATGTTGCGGAAGAAGGCGCTGTCATCGACCAGCAGCACCGACTGCGCGGTGGCCGACAGGCGCATTTCCTTGCGCGAGAACCAATCGGCAAAGGCCTGCGGCAGGAAGTGACCGACATCGATGACTTCGGTGGCGAGGCCCTTGATGACAGCCGAGCCCAGAATGCCTTCGCGACCGGACGCGACTTCGATATGCAGGCGCTCTTCCACGATATCGACGATCTCATCGACGACCAGGCCCATGGCGCGGCCATCGTCGGCGAACACCAGGATCGGCTGCGTGCCGGAGGTGCGGACGGTCACGTTCTCCATCTGCACCCGCGGCATCAGCTGGTCACGATATTGCACCATATAGCGGCCGTTCGACAATTCGATC
>JAPLPC010000670.1 GCA_026400425.1 Hyphomicrobiales bacterium
CGTCGCTCGGCCATGGCGCAATCTTTGGCGTTTCCACCTATGTGGTGGTCTATCTGACCGGCCAGGCCGAAATGTCGCCCTGGATCGCGCTCCTGCTCGGCGTCGCCGCCGCGACTGTCGTCGCCTCGGTGTTCGCGCTACTCGCCGTGCGCACCTCAGGCGTCTATTTCCTGCTGCTGACGCTCGCGCTCGGCATGATCGTCTGGGGCGTCTGTCTGCGCTGGACACAAGTCACCGGCGGTGAGAACGGCATGCGCGCAGATGTGCGCCCTGCCATTCTCGTCGGCCAGAGTGCATTTTATTGGGCTGTGCTCGGCTGTGCGGCGGTGGTGTCTTACGCGATGTGGCGCTTCGTGCGCTCGCCGTTCGGCCTGACCTTGCGCGGTATCCGCGACAGCGAAAGCCGCATGCGCAGTCTCGGTTACAATGTGCCGCTGCATCTGTTCATCGGCTTTACGGTGTCCGGTGTTTTCGCCGGGATCGCCGGTGCGCTCTACGCGATGTTCAACAACTTCGTCAGCCCCTCGACCGTTGCACTCGCACAGTCCGTCGAGGGCGTGTTGATGATGATCGCCGGCGGGGTTGGAACGCTGTTCGGTGCCTTCGTCGGCGCGGCGGCCATCATCGTGCTGGAGAACATCGTCAGTTCCTACACCGAGCGCTGGCTGATGGTGCTCGGCATTACTTTCGTCCTGATCATGATCTTTGCCCCCGAGGGCATCATCGGCAAGCTGCGGGCGATCTTGTCGCGCAAGGCCGATACTTCGCATACGTCCAAGGCTTCGCACACGTCTAAGGCTTCGCACACGTCTTCCTAATCGCGCTTACGTTCATACGTTTTTTCACGAAAGGGCTACGAGATGGATCGCAGACAGTTTCTCAAGAGTTCGACCGCAGCTGTTGCCGCAGCGGGTGTGGGCATCGCGCCGTGGCGTGCTGCACAGGCACAGGCAACGCCGATCAAGATCGGTCTGCTGGCGCCGCTGACCGGCGTCGTTGCCTCGGGCGGCAAGGAAATGGTCGAGGGCGTGCAATTCTACCTGGAGCAGGTCAAGAACGAGATGGGTGGCCGCAAGGTCGAACTCGTCGTCGAGGACGACGCGTCGAACCCGGACACCGCGCTGCAGAAGGCGCGACGCCTGGTGGAGCAGGGCAATTGCCACATGCTGATCGGCAACCTGCTGGCCAATACCGGCCTGGCCGTCGCCAACTACGTCAAAGGCACCGGCACGCCTTATTTCATTCCGATCATCGCGGCCGACGATCTCACCCAGCGCGCGCGCATCAAGAACGTCATCCGCGTCGCCGGCTACACGGCATCGGCTTTCACACATCCGTTCGGCGACTGGTGCCTGAAGCAGGGTTACAAGCGCATCGCCACTATCAGCCAGGACTACACTTTTGGCCATGAGCAGTGCGGCGGTCTCGCCCAGGTATTCACCGAAGGCGGCGGCACCATCGTGCAGCAGTTCTGGCATCCGCTGAACACGGCCGACTTCAGCCCCTATCTCGGCCAGCTTGCCGAGCTCAAGGTCGATGCGATCTTTGCGATGGCGACGGGAGCCGAGTCGACACGCCTGAGCCAGCAATATGCGTCGTTCGGACTGAAGGAAAAGACGCCGCTTCTGATGGCTATGAATGCCACCGACCAGTCGGTCATCCGCACGATGGGCCCGGAATGCGAAGGCATCGTCGCCGCCGCGCATTTTGCCGAAGGCTCGGATGTTCCGACCACCGCGAAGTTCGCAAAGGACTACGAAGCCAAATACGGCAAGATCCCATCGCTTTACGGCTTCTCAATGTATTCCGGCATGATGTGGATCGATGCCGCGCTCAAGAAGATGGGCGGCAAGGTCGAGGATCGCGACGCCTTCATCGACATGGTCTTGAAGACCGAGCTCGACAATTCTCCGCTCGGCAAAACCGTGAAATTCGATGATTACGGCAATCCGATTTACGACGTCTACATCCGCAAGGTCGTCAAGCGCGCCGACGGCAAGTTCTGGAACGTGCCGATCGAGACTTATCCGAATGTCTCGCAGTTCTGGAAATACGATCCGGCGACCTACCTGAAGCAGCCGCCTTACTCGCGGACCTTCCAGGGCATTAAGAAAACCTGATTGCCGTTTGTCGTCCCCGCTCTGGCGGGGACGACACTTTCGTTTCGTTACTGATTGCAGGAATTGTCGTGTCTGAACCGATCCTGATGCTGAGCGATGTGACGGTGGCTTTCGACGCCTTGAAGGCGGTCGATGGCGTCAGCCTGACCGTGCCGCGCGGTCAGCGCCGCGCCATCATCGGTCCTAACGGCGCAGGCAAGACCACGCTGTTCAACGCCATTGCCGGCGCGCATCCGCCGACGTCTGGCAAGATCACCTTCAATGGGCACGACGTATCCAAATTGCCGCCGCATCGGCGCGCCCAACTCGGCATATCGCGCACCTTCCAGATCACCAATCTGTTTCCCACACTGAGTGTGCGGAACAACATGATGCTGGCGCTGCGCGGATTGTCGCCGAAGAAGTTCTCGCTGTTCGGCTCGCCGGATCCGGACGATACGGAAGCGGCACGTATCACCGCAGCGCTCACAGCGGCGCGGATCGCTGAGCGGGCCGACGTCATCGTCAAGGAGATGTCCTATGGCGAGCAGCGGCAGCTCGAAATCGCGATTGCCCTGGTGACCACGCCGACCATGCTCTTGCTCGACGAACCAGCCGCGGGACTTTCGCCGTCGGAGCGCTCGATGATCGCCGAAGTCATCCGGACGCTCGACCCGGCCATCACCGTGATCCTGATCGAACACGACATGGATCTGGCGCTCGGCCTGGTCGATTTTGTCACCTGCATGTTCGAGGGGCGCGTGCTGGTGGAAGAGCCGCCGGACGGCATCCGTCGCAACGCCAAGGTTCAGGAAGTCTATCTCGGGAAGCCGCGTCATGCTTGAGATCCGCGATCTGCATAGCGGCTATGGCGACGCCGTCGTGGTGCGAGGCGTCTCGCTCGACGTCAAGCCCGGCGAGATCGTCGCGCTGCTCGGCCGCAACGGCATGGGCAAGACCACCGTGATCCGCTCCATCATGGGCCTCGTGCCGCCGCAGGTGCGGTCGGGCACGATCACATGGCGCGGCGAAAGCCTGATCGGGCTGCCGGCGCACGAAATCGCCGCGCAGAAAATTGCGATCGTGCCGCAGGGACGCCGGCTGTTTCCGTCGCTCACGGTGACTGAGCATCTCACGATGCTCAAGAGTGCCCGTGCCAAGGACGGCTGGACCCTTGATCGCGTGTTCGGAATTTTCCCTCGGCTGGCGGAACGTCGCCATCATCGTGGCGGTCAATTATCGGGCGGCGAGCGTGGCATGCTCGCCGTCGGCCGCGCGCTGATGATCGATCCGCAATTGATCCTGATGGACGAGCCATCCGAAGGGCTTGCGCCGGTGATGGTGCAGCATCTTGAAACCATCATCGTCGATCTGAAGAAGGAGGGGCTGTCGATCCTCCTCGTCGAGCAGAACCTGTACAGCGCTCTCGCGGTGGCCGATCGCGTCTATGTGCTGGAAACCGGGCAGGTGGTTCACCACGGCACGTCGGACGAGCTGAACAACCAGACCGACGTGCTGTTCCAGCGGCTCGGCGTGCAGTGAGGTCGTCATGAGCGACGAATTGTTGCGGCGGGTCGCTGCCGAGCTGAACCAGGCGCCGGACGCGGCCAGCCGCACCGCTCGGTCCGTGGCTCTCGTGACTGACGTGAACGCGCGCATTGCGGCCGAGGCCTTGCATGCGATGCCATTCGATTCCTCGCCCTATGCCTATCAGGCGTGGCTCGCCAAAGCGGACGGGTTCTGATGCAGGCGGTTCAGATTGCAGCGCTCGATCTCAGCGCACTGGCTTCGGCCATCGCCGTTGGCGAGGTGACGTCGTTGCAGGCGACCACGGTCGCGCTCGATCGTCTCGCGCGCATCGGCAGAACGCTCAATGCAGTGGTTCGTCTCGACGATGCCCGTGCGCTCGAGGCTGCGGAAGCTGCCGACAGGTTGCGCGCGTCCGGCGCCGCCTTGCCGCCGCTGCATGGCGTGCCACTGGCGCATAAGGATCTGTTTTACCGCGCGGGGGACCTCTCCGGCGGCGGCTCTATCATCCGTGCGGATTTCCGCGCCGGCGTGACATCGACTGCGATCGCACGTCTGGACGCCGCGGGCGCGCTCGACCTAGGCCGTCTGCAACTGGCCGAGTTCGCCATGAGTCCGACCGGCTATAATGAGTCGCTCGGCCACGCGCGCAATCCGTGGAATCCGGCGCATGTGCCGGGGGGCTCGTCGTCCGGATCCGGCGTTGCGGTGGCGGCGCGCCTGGTCACTGCCTCGCTTGGCACCGACACGGGTGGCTCGCTGCGCCATCCCGGTGCCATGTGCGGTCTGGTCGGGCTGAAGCCGACATGGGGGCTGGTGCCGACCGATGGCGTGATGCCGCTCTCCGCATCGCTGGATTGCTCCGGCCCGCTGGCTCGGACCGCGAAAGACGCGGCAATGGTGCTTTCCGTGATCGCCGCGCGCGATCATCTCACCGGCATCGAGGCCGGGATTGCCGGCCTGCGCATTGCCGTACCCGGCGGCTATTACCGTGAATTGGTGCATCCCGAAATCGCCGCAGCGCTCGATGACGCGGTCAGGACGTTCACCTCGCTCGGCGNNGCCACGGTGACGGAAACCGCGCCGCCCGACATGGTGCTGATCAATGCGCTGATGCAGTTGGTCATGAGCGTGGAAGCCGCCACCATCCACCGCCGCTGGTTGATCGAGCGCCCGCAGGATTATGCCGATCAGGTCCGTGCCCGCATCGAGCCCGGTTTGTACTACCCGGCGACTCGCTACGTCGAAGCGATGTCGTTGCGTGCGCAGCTCACTGAGGCCTGGATCGCGTCCTGCATCGGCGATGCCGATCTGGCGCTGCTGCCGGCGATATCCATTCCCGTGCCGACCATCGCGGCGACCACCGAAGGCGACCCCGCCGATGTCGCGCGGGTGATCGGCCAGATCACACACTGCACGCGGGGCATCAACTATCTCGGTCTGCCCGGCACATCGGTGCCGTGCGGCTTCGACAATGCAGGTCTCCCGATCGCTTTCCAACTCGTCGGCCGGCCCTATGGCGAAGCCACCATGCTGCGCGCCGCGCATGCCTATCAGGGCGCGACAGCCTGGCATCATCGCGTGCCTACCGCTGCCGAACTCAACTAGAAGAGATATTCCATGCCCATCATCGACATGCACACCCACGCCCTCAGCAAGCGAGTCGAGCCGCTGGTGGCCGGCAAATATGATCCGATGGACAATCCCTATCGCCGCGACATGTCGCCGGCGAGTCGCGCGACCGATGCGGAGCAGGGCAAGATCCTGCCGGGCTTGATGCTCGATATCACCAGGCGTCGCGAGATGATGGTGAAGATGGGTGTTGATATCCAGGTGATCGCGCCGGCCCCGGCGCAGCAGAATTACTGGGCCGACGAAGAACTGCTGGTCGCGCTGTCACGCGTGCAGAACGAGGACATCGCCGCGCTGGTGGCGCAGGACCCAGCGCATTTTGCCGGCATGGGCACGCTGCCGATGCGATTCCCGCAGCGGGCCATCGAAGAGGCCGTGCATGGCGTCGAGATGCTCGGCCTGCGCGGATTCCAGATCGATACCCGCGTGGAGGAGCTCGAACTCTCCAATGCTGTCTTCGATCCGCTCTATGCGCGTCTGGCAAAGTTGCGCGCGCCGCTGTTCGTCCATCCGCTCGGGTTTTCGCACGGCCAGCGGCTCGGCGATTTTTTCATGGTCAACAGCGTCGGGCAGCCCTTCGAAGAAACCATGGCCATCGCCCATTTCATCATGGGTGGCATTCTCGATCGTCATCCCGAACTCGATGTCGTGATTGCCCATGGCGGCGGCTACTATCCGTTCTATGCAGCGCGCATGGATCACGCCTGGAAGGTGCGGCCCGAAGTTCGTCGGCTGACCGCGGACGCGCCATCCACCTATCTGAAGCGGATGTGGTTCGATACCTGCGTGTTTTCGCCGACCTTGATCGACCAGCTCATCGCCACCGTCGGCGTCGATCGCGTGATGATGGGCTCGGACTATCCGTTCGACATGGGCGACGACGATCCGGTCGGTCTTGTCAGGCAAGCGACGCTGTCGGATGCCGATCGCGACAGGGTGTTGTTCGGCAATGCCAGCCGGCTGTTTCGGATCGCGTGACGGCAGGAGGACAGAGCATGATGAATGACGGAAAGCCCTATGGGCTCTATATCGATGGTCGCTTCCAGCCGGCCTCCACGGGGCGCGTGATCAGGATCGAAAATCCCAAGGACGGCAGTCATCTCGCCGATGTCTGCGAGGGTGATGAAACCGATATCGATCTGGCCATCGATGCTGCCGAACGCGCTGCGGCGATCTGGGCAGCGACGCCCGGCGCCGTGCGCGGCGACATCATGCATCGGGCCGGCGAATTGCTGGCAAGGAAACTGCCGGATCTCGTCACCATCGAGGTCGATCAGATCGGTCGCGCCCGGCGCGAGATGAGCGCGCAGCTCGGCCGCCTGCCGGAATGGTTTCGCTATTTTGGTGCGCTGGCGCGAACGCACGAAGACACCGTCCCGCCCTTTGGCGGCAACTTTCTCAATTATACGCGCCGTGTTCCGCTTGGCGTGGTCGGTCACGTCACGCCGTGGAACCATCCGCTGCTGATCCTCACCAAAAAGATCGCGCCGTCGATGGCGGCGGGCAATGCGATGGTGGTGAAGCCGAGTGAGCTCGCGCCGATCACGCCCTTGCTGCTCGGTGACATCTTCAAGGAAGCCGGCGTGCCCGATGGCGTCTACAATGTCGTGCCGGGCTATGGCGCGACCGCTGGCAAGGCGCTCACCACCAGCAAGCGCATCAAGAAGATCGATCTCACCGGCGGTACCGAAACCGGGAAGATGGTGGCGTCCATGGCCGGCGCCAATCTCACCAAGGTCGCCGCCGAGCTGGGCGGCAAGGCCGCGGTGATCATGTTCGACGACACGCCGGTCGAGCGTGGCGTCGCCGCGGCGCTGTTCGCGTCCTTCATCGCCACCGGCCAGACCTGCGTGCAGGGTGCGCGTCTCCTCGTGCAGCGCTCGCTGCATGACGCCGTGGTGGCCGAACTGGTGAAGCGCGCCAATGCGATCCGGCTCGGTGACCCGCAGGACTTGGCGACCCAGATGGGCCCGCTGGTTTCCGCCAAGCAGCGCGATCTCACCGAGCGTTATGTGAAGCTCGGCCTGGAGGAGGGCGCCACGCTGGCTGCCGGCGGCAAGCGGCCCGATGGCGCTGGGTTTGCCAATGGCTATTATCATCAGCCGACCATCTTCACGGATGTGACGCCGAACATGCGCATTGCCCAGGAAGAGATTTTCGGGCCGGTGGTCTGTGTCATTCCGTTCGACACCGAGGACGAAGCGATCGCCATCTCCAATGGCACCGAGTTCGGCCTCGCGACCTCGATCTGGACCCGCGACGTCACCCGTGCCCACCGCGTCGCGCATCAGTTGCAGAGCGGCATCGTCTGGATCAACGACCATCACCGCATCGATCCCTGCTCGCCCTGGGGCGGCTTCAAGATGAGCGGCATCGGACGCGAGAACGGCGTTGTCGCCTATGAGGAATACACCCAGATCCAGAATGTGATCGTCAATCTCTCCGACGAGCCATTCGACTGGTACGCAGAAGACGGCAAAGAAAAACGCTACAGCTGAATCAGTGGCCGGAGGGAAACGTCATGTTTCGCGTCGCAGGTCTGCGTTTCGATCGCAGCCATCATCAATGCGAGCGAGTATCATGCTGTCCGACTTACGATCCCAATGATCAGGCCTGAGGTCAGCGAGCGCGAGTTCGATCTGTAGAACCCGGCCAATCGACAATATGACGTGCGGGTGATACACAAAGCTCAAAATGCGGTGATCGCAAATCAGCTTGTGATCGCAAGTCGCTTGTGATCGCATGTCGCTTGTGATCGCAAGTCATTGTTTTCTGTGTTGCTGGTGGCGAGGGCCCGCGCCCTGGGCACCATCGGCTCGTCAAGCCGGTGTCGATCATGAATTCCCAGAATTTCGCGTCCAGAGATCTGCATCCGAACGACGCCGCGCTGCGCTCGTTCGTCGAGGTCGGTGAGGTGTCGGATTTTCCGATCCAGAACCTGCCTTATGGCGTGTTCTCGACGTCGGGCACGTCGCCGCGGGTCGGAGTCGCCATCGGCGATGCCGTGCTCGATCTGGCGCTGCTGGAAGTGGAAGGGCTGATCGACTTCGGCGGCGCCCGCGATGTGTTCGCCCAGCCGTCGATCAATGCTTTCATGGCGCTGGGCCCGGACACATGGTCTGCCACACGGCTGCGGATCAGCCGGCTGTTGCGCAACGACAATCCGGAACTGCGCGACAATGCCGGGTTGCGCCGTCGCGCTTTGCTGCCGCAAAAAGATGTCTCGCTGCATCTGCCGCTTCAGGTTGCGGGCTTCACCGATTTTTATTCGTCAAAGGAGCACGCCAGCAATGTCGGCGTGATGTTTCGCGGTAAGGACAACGCGCTGCAGCCGAACTGGCTGCACATGCCGATCGGGTATAACGGCCGTGCCTCGACGGTGGTGGTCAGCGGCACCGATGTGCGTCGCCCGCGCGGTCAGCTGAAATCGGCGGATGCGACGGTGCCGACATTCGGCCCCTGCAAGCGGCTCGATTTCGAGCTGGAGATGGGTGTCGTGGTCGGCCAATCTTCCCCGATGGGCGAGATGCTGACCGAGGCGCAAGCCGAGGCGATGATTTTCGGCTTCGTTCTCCTCAATGACTGGAGCGCACGTGACATCCAGCAATGGGAGTATGTCCCGCTCGGCCCGTTCCTCGCCAAAGCCTTTGCGACATCGATCAGTCCGTGGATCGTGACGCGTGAGGCGCTGGAACCGTTTCGCGTGCAGGGCCCGGTGCAGGATCCGCAGCCGCTGCCGTATCTGCAGCAGCTGCGCGCACACAATTACGACCTGCAGCTCGCTGTCGATCTCCGCGCGGCGGAGGTTTCGACAACGGCAACGATCTGCAGCACCAATTTCAAATACATGTACTGGTCGTCGGTACAGCAACTGATGCATCATGGCTCGAGCGGCTGCGCGATGACGATCGGCGACCTGCTCGGATCCGGCACCATCAGCGGCCCCGACAAGAATCAGCGCGGCAGCTTGCTCGAAATTTCATGGAACGGCACGGAGCCACTCGACTTGCCTGGCGGCGGGAGGCGGACGTTTCTCGAAGACGGTGATACGCTGACCATGCGCGGC
>JAPLPC010000003.1 GCA_026400425.1 Hyphomicrobiales bacterium
ACATGCCTTGTAAAGCAGGCCCTCTGCCGCTTCAATACGGGTGGCCATCTCTGCAAGTTTGAATGCAATTGCCTGATGTTTGCCAATTGTTACGCCAAAGGTCTTACGCTCATTGGCATATTTGATCGTCATGGCTAGAGCACCTTTGGCCAAGCCAAGGCCCATGGCGCCAATCGAGAGGCGGCCTCCGTCAAGAGTCTCCATCATAATTTTGAAACCCTCGCCTTGCTTTCCAAGCAAAGCGTCGTGGGGCACACGGACATTGTCAAAATAAAGTTCGCCTGTGTTTGATGCCCGCCACATCATCTTGCCCTTCATGGCGCGACGGGTCAGGCCAGGAGCATCCGCCGGCACAATCAGGCAACTCAACTCAGCCCGTCCATCCGAGCGCCGTCCAGTCACGGCCTGCACCGTGAGGCCAACCGTCATCTCTGAGGCACTATTGGTAATCCAGATCTTGCTGCCATTGATCAGGAAGCCGCCATCGGTCTTGGTGGCCTTGGTCTTGGCAGCAAACAGGTCCGAGCCGGAATTAGGCTCGCTCATGCCGATGGAGAAACAGATCTCGCCGCGGCAGATGCGCGGCAGGATATCCATCTTGATGTGTTCGGGTGCATATTTCAGCAGCACCGGGCCGCTCTGGCGGTCGGCGACGAAGAAGCGGCGCACCGGCGCATTGGCGACGCGCATTTCCTCGGTGACGACATAGCGCTCGAGAAACGAGCGCTCGTGGCCACCATATTGCTTCGGCCAGGTCATGCCGAGCCAGCCCTTCTGGCCGACGCGACGGGAGAACTCGCGGTTGTCGGCGTCTTCCTGCACCGGGCGGTGCGGATCGAAAGTGCCGGCGGCAATTTCCTCGGCGAGGAAAGCACGGACTTCCTTGCGGAGTTGCTCGCATTCCGGCGGCAGGCGAATCGGATCGAAACGAAGGGCTGCGGTCATGGTGTTTCTCGTTTCTTGGATGATCAGCGCGAAGCGACCAGCGGCCACAGCTCATCGGCGCCGCGCTTGGCGACCAGTTTGCCGAGCTCGACGGCCCAGTAGCTCTCGCTGCCAAAATCATCGCGCCAGGCGAGAGCGCGGAGCGTGTAGCGATGCAGGATGTGCTCGCGGGTGAAGCCGATGGCGCCATGGACCTGATGGGCGATGGCAGCACCTTTCTCGGCGGCTTCCGAGCAACGGATTTTGGCGGCGGAGGCTTCGAGGAACAAGGCGTCGTCGATCGGCGCACCGTGCGAGAAGGCGTCTGCGGCAGAGCTTGCAGCCGCCAGGGCCGCCGAGGTCTCGCCGGCGAGCTTTGCCAGATTGTGCTGCACGGCCTGGAATTTCGAGATCTTCTTCTCGAAAGCGACGCGTTCGCCGGAATATTGCACGCTGATGCGGAGCATCGACTCCAGCGCGCCGGCGATCTGCAGACTGCGCGCCAGTGCGCCCATCAACAGCAGGGCCTTTTCATCGCAACCGGCCGGCGCCTTTGCGATCGCAACGGGTTTGACCTTGTCGAAATGCACCGTGTCGGAATGATCGCCGGCGAGGCTGTGGCCTGCATCGATGCGGCAGGCGCTGGCATCGACCAGAGCGATCGAGCCGCCGGCGACGACGGCGATGTGCTGCGCGTCCTTGGCGAAAGGAATACCGCGGGCGCGGCCTGAAATCGTGCCGTCGGCATCGAGCGCGAGCCGATCGCGCGGGCTCGCCGGGGCGACCGTCATCATGCCCTCGGGCGACTTGATGTTGGCCTGCGCCAGCAGCCAGCCCGCGAGCATGGTTTCGGCCAGGGGAATGCTGACACCGGCGCGGCCGGCAACACTCAGAACGCTGAAACCCTCGGCCATGCTGGTGCCGGAGCCGTCGCACTCCTCAGGCACCCAGCACAGCGGCAGACCGGACTCGGCCAGCGCCTGCCATAGCGGTGCCTTCCAGGCGCCTTGCTTGTCGTGATTGATGGCTTGTGCGTCTGCGAGATCGGCGAAGATGCGCTCGGCGGTCTCGGCGACGATATTGTCTGTCTCGGTCAAGGCGTTCCCCGTCTGATAGCGCATCTCATTCGGCAGGGATGCCGGGCATGGGGTGCTGCCATTGTTGTTGCCGCGCATGATGATGAAAAGCCGGCATGATGCAAGCGACGCACCTGCATTGTGGTCTGCAGTGGGGGCATGCTCCGCGCTTATTCCGCGTAGCCGAATGGCAGGGGTCGTATACCAGCTCGAAGCGCCCGTGCTAGATCATCGGTCGGAACCCACCACAGGAGATGTTGATGTCGAAGGATGGTTTGTGCGCGGTGATCACGGGATCGGCGTCGGGGCTTGGCGCCGCGACCGCTGCCATCCTCGCCAAAGACGGGGCGCGTCTCGTCATCAATTATTCGTCGAGCGCGAAAGAAGCGGAAGCCACCGCCGAGCATTGCCGGAAGCTTGGCGCTGCGGATGTCGTCGTGGTGCAGGGCGACGTGTCCAAGGACGCCGATTGCAGGAAGATCATCGCCGCAGCCGAGAAGTGGGGACGCATCGACGCGTTGGTGAACAATGCCGGCGTCACCAAGCATGTCGCGCATGACGATCTCGATGGGCTGTCGGCCGAAGACTTCCAGTGGATTTATGGCATCAACACCATCGGGCCGTATCAGATGGTACGCGCCGCGCGCTCATTGCTCGAAGCCGGCGCAAAGGCCTCCGGCCGTGCGGCGGCGGTGGTGAACGTGTCGTCGATGGCTGGCCTGTCGGGTGCTGGCTCGTCGGTCGCTTATGCGGCCAGCAAGGGCGCGCTGAATTCGATCACGCTGTCACTGGCGCGCGCACTGGCGCCGCTGATCCGCGTCAACACGGTTTGCCCTGGTTATATCGATACGCCCTGGTTCACCAAGGGGCGTGGCGCCGATGCGGCCGCCAAAGTGCGCGACGCCGTCATCGCACGGGTGCCGCTCCAGGCCGCCTCGACGGCCGACGATATTGCGCAGCTGATTTGCTTTCTGGCCACGCCGCCGTCCAGCCATATGACAGGCGAACTCGTGCGGATGGATGCGGGTATGCATCTTTTGTCAGTGCGTGCATGAGCAAAAGGCCCCGGTCATGCTGACCGGGGCCTTCGCATTGACTGTTTATCGCCGACCAGGATCGGCGATCGTTCCGCGGGCGACTAGCCTGTTCCAGATGAACAGGACCACCAGTGCTCCGATCGTGGCGGTGATGAAACCGGCCCCCTGGTTCGGACCGTAGTGGCCGATCTGTTGCCCGATAAAGGTCGCAACGAACGCGCCCGCGATCCCGAGCACGGTGGTCAGAATAAAGCCCGAGGGATTGTTCGGGCCCGGCGAAATGATTCGGGCGAGAATGCCCGCAATGAAGCCGACGAGAATGATCCAGAGCATCGCCAATCCCCCTTATGAATGAACTAGACCCAACGCGAAGAGGCTTCGTCCTCCGTCGGTAGCCGGCCTTGCGGTGTGAACTCATCGACCGCGCCCGGCAGCTCGTTGCTGAGTTCGGACAACAGTTGCTCGCGCGACATCCCGGTGCGGGAGGTCAGCTGAGCGATATCGTCAGCGCCGAGTGCTGCGCCGAGATCACCTGGTGCGATCTGCTTGTTTGGACCCGGCTGTACCCAGGAGTCTGCGGCCTCACCGTGGCCATTCTCCTGCAAGCGCTTGACGAGATCGCCGAGGCCGCCGCTCAGCACGCTGCCGGCAGCCGCGCCGCCCAGAATACCACCGAGCGGGCCGCGCAGCAGATCACCGATGCCGCCGGTGCTGCCAGCGCCGCTGTTGCCGCCGAGAAGGCCGCCAAGCAGTCCGCCGAGGCCGCCACCTTCGGCATTGGCCTGGGTCGGCGCGGGCACCTGTTGCGGCTGCCCTTGCGGTGCCGGCTGTGCTTGGCCGCCGGTCACATGCTTGTATCCTTTGTAAGCAAGCAGCGCGAGGATTGCCATGGTGATCGGCGACATCCCGCCGCTCTTGTCATTGGGATCGCTGGGGCCGCGCGGACCATTCGCCATGCCATTCAGAATGTCGAGCAAACCCATGATAATCTCCTGTCTAGCCACCAATGAAAAAGATAGCTGCGCGATATGACGCGGACAAGTCGCGTCGGTTCCCATGGTAGGCATGGTTACGGTGTTTTGCCAGCAGGGCGATCGCAGGGATTGGATGTGGACGTGAGCGCATCTCAGCCGATCTGTGTCGCCGGCGCAGGAAGCGTCGGTTGTTTCGTCGGCGGCGTGCTGGCGGCAGCCGGCCGGGACGTTGCGCTATTGACGCGCCCACGCATCGTCGATGCGATCGCGCGCGACGGCTTGTCTCTGACGAGCTTTGAGGGAGGTCGCTGGCATCTGCAGTCGGGACAGATCGGTCCGTCCGACGATCCGACAATCATGAAGCGCGCCGGCATTATTCTGGTGACCGTGAAAAGCGGCGACACCGCCGCCATGGCGGAATTGATCGGGAAACACGCCGCAGCAGGCGCTGCCATCATCAGTCTGCAGAATGGAGTCGGCAACGTCGCCGTTCTCAAAAAAGCATTGCCCGGCCGTCACGTCCTAGGCGGGATGGTACCGTTCAATGTCGTGACACGGCAGGATGGCACGGTGCACCGCGCGACCTCTGGGGCATTGGTCATCGAACGCGATGCCGGCAATACCGGCACACAGGTCGCCGCTCCGGATCTTCCTGTGAATCTGACGGACGACATCGCTGGTGTGCAGTGGGGCAAGCTCCTGCTCAATCTGAGTAACGCGTTGAACGCACTCTCGGACCTGCCTCTGCATGCTCAGCTGAAACAGCGGGTGTGGCGAACCTTGTTCGCAGATCAAATCGCCGAAGGACTTGCCGTGTTGCGTGCGGCGGGGATCAAACCGGTGGCGACGACGACAATGCCGCCGTGGCTGATGCCGCATCTCCTGCGCATGCCCGATGGATTGTTCGGCTTGGTTCTCCAGCGCGTCATGAAGATCGATGCCAATGCGCGCTCATCCATGTGGGAGGATCTGCAGCGCGGTCGCCCCACGGAAATCGACTAGGCGAGCAGCGCGGGTCGCCTGCATGGTCGGTCCAGCAGATTCGCGGTGTGTAGTTTGTCGTGAAGGATCGATCCCTTGATCCGCTCCGCGGTGAGAAGACTTGCTGGATAAATATCATCACAAGATGGTGAGATGGGCGATCAGCGCGTTGCGCGAGCAATAGCGTCTGCGTTGTGGGCCAGCCGCATCTGCGACGGTAGTATCATGTATATGCGGCGGATCGAGCGACCGGGCCATGATCGCAGATGTGCGGGTGCTGGCATGTTCGAAGCAAAATAAGAGATGCTCGGATGCGCTGAATCGATCGTAGTTGATGCATATCATTCAATGAGTTCGATGCAGCAGGAGTAGACGAGCGATGCGACTGCGTAGACGCGGCGGCGTGCTATCGAATGCTTCGCACCAGAACACCGGCACGAGTGAGGTCACAGCAGAAGACTGCAGCAACAAACCAGCATCAAAACCGGCGTGGGAAATATGGCGCCGTAAGGTTCGGCATCAAAAGCTATGTCATTCCCAACTTCTTTAGTATAGATAGTCCGTGATTTGACGACGGTTCGATTTCTGCACCGAATCTGACGTTCAATTCCTTCAAGGTGATCGGCAATGCGTGTGCCGGCAGAACTCTTCAACTACAAATCGGAGGCCCTATGGCCAAGACAGCAAAAAAGAAGCTCGTGCGTCGTGAATACACCAAGGATGACGAGAAGACCCTCCGCGCGCACTCCAAGGCTCAGACACCGCTAGAAAAGATTGCCAAGGAAATGAAGCGCACCGGTGGTTCGCTGCGCCAGAAGGCTATCAAACTCGGCATCCCGCTCGGCCATCGCCGCCGCAAAGCTAAGAAGGTTGTGACGGCCAAGGCCGCGAAGACCTCCAAGGCTGCGAAGACTGTGAAGAAGGCGAAGACCACCAAGACCGCAGCCAAGGCGAAGAAGACCAAGAAGTAAGCCTCGGCTCGAATACATGGCCTGGAGCGCGAGCGCTTCAGGCCCATTCTGAATCGACGGAGAGTTTTGGATGCGATCTCTGTTTGTTGCGTTGATCGTTGCGTCGTGCGCTTACGCGTCGTCCACTCCCGCTCGCGCAGTCCCGCCGACCGTTACGCCGTCGCCCGGCTACGATGCGCGTCTGGCTGAGCAGCGCCGCGCCCAACAGGCGGCTCCCGCTGTCGTCGTCAAACCAAAGCCGTGGCGACCATCCACCCGTCGGCATCGTCACAAGCGCTGAGCGTGGCTATCAAATCAGTGGCTATGAAATCGGTGGTTATGAATCAGTGGCTATGAAATCATCGATGCTCGGAAGTCTCGCGCTGGCGATCGTCTCCGTCTGGGTATTGCCCGGATCGGCAGCGGCGGACTATGCAAGTCAAATCAGTGCATTCCGGCGTTCGCAAAAATTGTCTGCGGTCACCGAGGACAGCAAACTGACCGCCGTCGCGCGTGTTCAGGCGCAGGCCATGTCGACGAGCGGCAAAGTCAGCCACGACGTTGCTGGCGCATTTACCACGCGTGTGGCGGGCCTGAGAAAGACGAAGGCTGCCGAGAACATCGCAGCCGGGTTTCTCACATTTCCGGAAACGTTGAAGCAATGGGAAGATAGCCCAGGTCATCGCGCCAATCTGCTGATGCCGGGCGCCCGCAAAGTGGGCGTTGCCGCGGTTGCGAATCCAAAATCGCCCTATCGCATGTTCTGGGCCATGGTGATTTCCGACTGACGGCGACCTGACATTGCCTCATCTACAAGGGGACGACCCGGACACGCTGATGTCAGGTGCGTTTGGTCTTTGCCGGCGCAGGTGATCCGAACAAGGCGTCCTTGAGGTCCTTCAAGCCCGACGATAATTTTGACCAGCCGCAGGTAAGCGGTTCATTGACGCAGTCAGCCCCCTTGGCAATGCGTGGCTTCGGGCGTGGGCGGGGCAGCGTGACCGGCGGTCCGCTGCCGATCGTGGTGTTGGCGGTCTGGTCCCGAAAGTCGCTCTCCGCAACAGATGACTGCAGCGGTTCGGTCTGTTTCCTCGCAAACGCAGCCAGAATGATACTGCGGCGCTGATGTTGGAGGTAGATTGCATACTGCTCATCGATCAGCCTCTGCTCGGCCGAAGTGGGATTGGGGCCCGCGAGATCGAAACTGCGATCCTGCATGAAGTCGTAATAGGTGTAGCCGCCGCCAGGCTTGCGCCGCCCGGCAAATTTGCTTTCGCAATGGGACTGCGCCGAGGCGCGCATCTCACCTGTCAGCGAGGACTTTTCGATACGATCGGCACAATCTTCGAAATCCGCTGGTGCAGCCGTCCACCACTGCGCCTGCGCGCGATCAGGTGATACGGTGAGGCATGCAGCAAGCATAGCGATGCTTGATGTGGCTGCTATCAGGCCCGATCGTCCAAATCCGATCACGTCTGCCCCCACTCTCGATGACCGCAGCGATTGTCATCAATCGGAAGATTTTTTCAACCGCAGCCAACACATTTTCTCCCCCATTTCGACACAGAGCAGATCTGCAGATCAACCAGTGGAACTGGGGGGAGGACAGCTGAGCACGGCTGGCGTTGATGCGAAGCGTTATGGAGTTGAGTCGTCAACGATGGCAGCGATGCGGTTTGACCGCGATCAATCTCGACGGGCGATGCCTTGCAAACAAAAGGGCGGCACCTTGGCCGTCGATCCCGCGCGTGCCGTGTTCTGATAGACCCGCGATAGCCGTCGTCGCTAACCTGCGTGCTGCGGTGGAATGCGCTCGCGCGGGATGTTTGATCTGATCTTTTGCCGGCACGGGTGTCGTCATCAAACCGGTCAAGTGGCGGCTGCCGCAAGGAATTTCATTGTCTTCTCTGCGCTCTTGACCTCGAACCGACGCCGGCCGGACCCGAGCCGTCGGACCGTTGCGCCGCCGGTCGGTGTGTCTTCCAAGGAATTTGAGCCCAAATGTGAGAAGTGGTGGCGACGCGGATCGGGCTCTGGTAAGGAGATTCGAGTGGTTGTCAACCACGCGAGCGGTCCCGTAGCTCAGCCGGATAGAGCGACGGTTTCCTAAACCGTAGGCCGGAAGTTCGAGTCTTCCCGGGATCGCCAGTTGTTCTCTTCGATTAACCCTGCAGTCCAACAACAGGCCGCGCCGGCGCCCGTCCGCGCTATAGATCCGTCATGTTTCGGAAAATCGTCGTCATTCTCGCTTGGTCGTTGCTGCTCGCCATCGCATTCGCGACGCTATCGCCGATCGGTTTGCGGCCCCATGTCGGCAATGTGAGCGGCGAGCGGTTCTGGGCCTTCGCCGCCGTTGCGTTCCTGTTCGGCGTCGCCTATCCGCGCCATATCTGGTGGGTGACCATCATGGTCGGTGGCGCAGCCGTCGGTCTCGAAGTGCTGCAGCATCTGACGCCGGACCGCCATGGCCGCATACCGGACGCGCTCATCAAACTTGCGGGCGCACTCAGCGGAGCCGGCCTGGCTTATGTGGTCAACGGATCGTCGCGCAAGTTTTCCTCGTAGTATCACAGCCGCCGTGCCGGCTGATGGGCAAGCGACGCGAGAGGGCACGTGAACTCCGAGTTGGGCGATACCACCCGGCGCGCTATCGCCGAATTGGCCTCAACCAACCGGCGTCTTTTCATCGCCTGCAGCCATGTTAGAGTCGCGTATGATGTCTCCCTTCAATTCCGATCTGCGGGCGGCGATCGAGGCACGTTTCGCGGCATTCACTCGCCTCGACGAGCCTGGATTGACAGCGCAGGAGCTGAAGCGCGCCGCGGTGGCTCTGGTGCTTGCTCATGCCGACGATCAGTCGTCGGCAGGGCTGCTGCTGACTTTGCGGGCGCCGCGGCTTCGCGCGCACAGCAATCAATGGGCGCTGCCGGGCGGGCGTTGCGATCCCGGCGAAACAACGATCCAGACAGCTCTGCGTGAACTCCACGAAGAACTCGGCTTGCAGCTCGGTATCGACAATGTTCTTGGCGTGCTCGACGACTATCCGACGCGGTCGGGTTATCTGATCACGCCGGTGGTGATGTGGGCGGACGACAGCAGCGATCTGGTGCCCAATCCGGATGAAGTGGCCTCGGTGCACCGCATTGCGCTGGCAGAATTGCTGCGGCCGCAGGCGTTTAATTTCATCAGTATTCCGGAAAGCAATCGGCAGGTGATCCGCTACAGCCATTTCGGCCACATGATCCATGCGCCGACAGCTGCATTGGTGTATCAATTCAGCGAATTACTGGCGGGCCGGGTGACCCGCGTTGCGGAACTGGAACAGCCGGTGTTCGCCTGGAAGTGATTCGGCGCGTGCCGAATTGAGAGCGCTGTTTTGGTCATCCTGCGGGATCGCGATGGCAACACAAAATTCACCAAACTGGCCCAACGTGGCCTGGGCTGGAATTGATCAAAGATCCGATGATCCGTGCGCGGTGCGCAGGGTCATTGGAATCTCCATCGATGCGCGCCAGAAGCTGCGCGCAAACCCGACAGGTCGCATGTCTCATTCACTTCGAATCTCTGCCGCCGCCGTTTCGCTCGCCATGCTGCTGAGCACGTCGGCTCTTGCTTTGGACTCCTCAGCGCTGCCGCCGTCGGTGGCCGACGCGATGGCGCAAGGAGCGTCGCCGCAGGCGATTGCGGATTATCGCCGCAAGCTTGCCGAATATCAGCAGGCGCGCGCGGCTTTCGATCAGGACGCGGAAGCCTATTGGAATGCGATCTCCGAAAAGCGAAAGATCCGGTTTGCCAAGCGGCGCGAACGACAGGCGGTGACGCTCAACGACTACGTGCTCGCGCAGGCGCCGCTTTATGACGGTCCGAAGCGCCCGGTCAATCCGGAGCCCGAGGATGGCGGCGGACCGCGTGTGCGCAAGGATCTGCCGGTGGTCGCGGATTTTCTCAACGCAGCGCGTGGCGAATTCCAATTCGCGCCGCAGCGGCCGGCGAGCGAGATGGAATTCAAACGGGCTTATGCGCGCGCCGCCTTGCAGGCCGGCATCGGGCGCGAGACGGCTGTGCGGGTCTATTCGTTCGAAACAGGCGGCAATGGCGGTCACGACATGCAGTCGGGCCTCAATCCCTCCAGGCCCGGTTCGCGCGCCATCTCCACGGCGATTGGCTACAATCAGCTCCTCACGGCCAATACGATCACGATCATCGCCGAGAAGGGGCCGCAACTCCTGAAGGTGCTGAGCGACCGGGCCGCCATGTTGCAGGGCCCGCAGCGCAAAGCGATGGATCACAAGATTGCGGTGTTCAAGCGGATGCACGCGACCGTCAAGAACAGCCCGCAAAGCTGGAGTGCTTTCGAGAAGCTCGGCACCACGCCGCAGGGCTGGGCCATGCATGCGCTGGTCCTGGATATCGATGTCGGTCCGCAATTGCAGGTGCACAAATTGCTGACGTCCGTGCAATTTGCCCGCGCGCGCGGTGTCGACCGTCCGCTCTCCGCCGCCGAACTCGAGATGATGAATCTCACCGGTGACGGCAATGGCTTCGACATGGTGACCATGCCGCAGGCAATGCGCGAGCAGGTGCCGACGGCCAACTTTTTCCAGCGCGGCGGCTATGAGCGCAACCCGGTCGCCATCCGCCACAACACCGTGGCCAAGCTGCTCGCCATTACCGACAACCGCATGGACGTGAACAGCAATCTGCCTGGCGCAAAAGAATTGGCCGCGGCCTTCGGATCGGCCACGGCCAGCAACGGAGGTCGATAACGACGAAGGTCGATGGCGTCGCCGGTGAGCGACGCTATCAGCAATGGTCGTTACGAATTACCGGGGTTGAAGTCATCGCCAGCAGTGGCCGGCGCGGCCGCTGCGTCAGGACGCGGACCATGCGGACGCCGACGGCGCCGCGGCGGGAAACGCGGTTCGCCGTTTCCAGCAGGGCCGTTCGGCTCGAATGGCGCAGCAGGAGCCGGCTGCGAAGCACCACCGGTGATGAAGGAGGGCAGGCCGATATTGTCTGCAGCTGGTGCTGCTGCCGGCTGCGGCTGATATTGCGGCTGCGGCTGTCGCGCCTCGCGCGGATAGGGCTGTTCGGCACGCGGCTGATAGTTGTCTCGCTCGCGCGGCTGCGATTGCTGCTCGCGCTGCGGCTGTTGCTCACGCTGCTGCGGCTGTTCGCGCTGCTGGGGCGCAAAACCCGGCTCTGCGCCGAAGTTCGAGAAATTCTCGGTCTCGTCTTCGCCTTCTTCCATCTGCATGTCGCCGCCGCCGTTATCGGCGCGGTTCTGCTGCTGTGGCTGGTTCTGGCGGAATTGCTCCTGCGCCGTCGCGATCAGGCGGAAATAATGTTCGGCATGCTGGTAGTAGTTCTCGGCGGCGACCGGGTCGCTCGAGGAGCGGGAGTCGCGCGCAAGCTGCAGATACTTCTCGGCGATATGAGAGGCGGTGCCGCGAATTTTGATATCGGGACCATTCGATTCATAGACCCGGGTCATCGGGTTCTGGCCGCGCCGGTTATTGTTGTTGTTATTGTTATTATTGCTGCTGTTGTTGTTGCGGTTGTTGTTACGCATCCGCTTATTGTTGTTCTGACCGTTTCTCATGTGTCGCTTTCGTTACTTGGATTTGTCACAGAGCTACTTATTGAGAGCTACCAATTGAGTGCTACGCGCTGAATGTCATGGCCGCGGCACTAGTCCGCCAAGCCCGAACCCGCCTTCTCAAGGCCAAGGTGCGAATCGTCCTGCAGCTCCGCGCTGCATCGATCTTGCTCAAAGTCGCGTTCAGCAAAGACGCGTTCCCCAAACGCTGGTCGATCCTATCGGACCAGCCAAGTCAGACACCTGCGATGTCCAGGCAATGATCCCGGCGCAGCTTCTGTTCGTGAATTTCGAAGCGCAACAATCAGGCTTTCGTTCGCTTTGCGGTCGCGAGCTGCGCAGCATCCGTGGCCATCGCGCTCAACCCAACCTGCCTGTGGAACCTGTTCGGACGGGTCCTCCGGGGGGAGATTATTGGCCGCCTAATGATACCTACGAGGTATCCGGCAATCCAACCCTGTTCCGACGCTCTTTGGGGAAGGTAGTCGCTCACGGGACATATTCCAAGCGGTTTTTTCCGGTTCGAGAAGGCTTTATCGTGGCGTTTTGATCCCTGCGACCGCCCGAAGGACGCCGCCCAGATCGGCTTTTGGCGCCTGCGGAACGCTGAGCCCGGCTGCCGCGATCAGGTCCGCGACCGCCTCGCTCTGGTCATGTCCGACCTCGACCACCAGCACGCCGCCCGCGCGAAGCAGGCGTTCGGCTTCGGGGGCGATGATGCGATAGGGATCCAAACCGTCGCGACCGCCATCCAGCGCACGTCGCGGATCGTGCGTGCGGACCTCGATGTCGAGACCGGCAATGTCCGCCGACGGAATGTAGGGCGGATTCGAAACGATCAGCCATTTGCAGCGCAGCAAGATTGATGTCGGTGCCGATGCCCGTCGCATCGGGGAGTTCGGACAGGAGCGCCAGCAAGATCGCGCCCGATCCGGTTCCGAGATCGGCGATCCGCCAGGCGCGCGACCGCGGCCCGATCGCATCGAGGCATTCCAGGGCAGCTTCGACGATGGTCTCGGTGTCGGGACGCGGCACCAGCGTATCGGCGCACAACTGCAGCGGAAGTCCCCAGAATTCCTTCGTCCCGGTGATCCGTGCAATCGGCTCCCGCGCGAGGCGGCGAGCGGCGAATTGCGCGAGTTGCTTTGCCTCCTCGGCGCTGAGAACGCGTTTGGCCGCCGAGATGAGGCCGGTGAGATCGACATCGAGCACGGCGCCGATCAGGATCCGGGCGTCAAGGTCGGGAGATTCGATGTCGGCGGCACGGAGCAGGTCGGTGAGCGAACGCCGTGCGGCCTCCACGGACTGATTGACAAAGCGATCATCGGGGCTCACGCCGCATCGCCCTGGGCTGCGAGTTGCGCGGCCTGATGCTCGGTGGTCAGCGCGTCGATCAGTTCGCCGAGCGCTTCCCCGGCGATCACCTGCGGCAGCTTGTAGAGCGTCAGATTGATGCGGTGGTCGGTGACACGGCCCTGTGGGAAATTATAGGTGCGGATGCGCTCGGAGCGATCGCCGCTGCCGACCTTCTCCTTGCGGTCGGCCGACCTTGCCGCGTCGAGCCGCTGCTGTTCGGCGTCGTAGATGCGCGAGCGCAGGATATTCATCGCCGAAGCGCGGTTCTTATGCTGCGAACGGCTGTCCTGCATCATCACCACGATGCCGGTCGGGATATGCGTGATGCGAATCGCCGATTCCGTCTTGTTGACGTGCTGGCCGCCGGCGCCTTGGGCGCGCATGGTGTCGATGCGCAGGTCGTCCTGCTTGATCTCGACATCGACCTCCTCGACCTCCGGCAGCACCGCGACGGTTGCGGCCGAAGTATGAATGCGGCCCTGGGTTTCGGTATCCGGCACGCGCTGCACACGGTGGGCACCGGATTCGAATTTCAGCTTGGCGAAGGCGCCGCGGCCCTTCACCTCGACGATGATTTCCTTGTAGCCGCCGACGCTGCCTTCCGAGGCCGAGATCACCTCGGATTTCCAGTTCTGCAAAGCGGCGAAGCGCTCATACATCCGGAACAGGTCGCCAGCGAAGAGCGAGGCTTCGTCGCCGCCGGTGCCGGCGCGGATTTCAAGCACCACGTTGCGCTCGTCCATGGCGTCCTTGGGCAACAGCGCCACGCGGATTTCCTGGGCGAGGGACTCGATGCGCTCTTTCAGCGCCGGGCGCTCCATCTCCGCCATTTCGCGCATGTCGGCGTCGGTCGATGCATCGGCGAGCATCGCCTCGATGTCCTTCAACTCGCTCACGGCGGAGCGATAGGTCTTCACCGCATCGATCAGCGGATTAAGCTCGGCCAGTTCGCGCGTCGTCTTCACATAGTCTTCGGCGCTGAGTTTGCCGAGCACGGCTGCCTCGAGCGAGGCGTGATGGGCGAGCAGAACGTCGAGTTTCGTTTCGGGAAGTGAAGACATGATTGGTATCTCGGAAACGCAGAAGGACAGGATGTGACGTTGCGGAGGTGAGCCTCGCTACAACGACAGGCCTTCGGCGTCGGCGAATTCGGTGAGTTTCTGCCGGATCGAAATGCTGCCGGACGGCGCGTCGAGCCATTTTGCCATGGCGGCTTCGGCCTTCTTCGCGTCGAGGTCCAGGATCAAGGCCTTGACCGGACCGTGTGCCGTCGCGGAGAGCGACAGATTGCGGTAGCCGAGCGCCACCAGCGCCAATGCGCCGATCGGTTGCGAGGCCATCTCGCCGCACAGCGACACATAGCGTTTGGCGGCGTTGCCCTTCTGCACGATTTCGCGCAACACGCGCAGGATCGGCGCCGACAGCGTGTCGAAGCGATCCGAGACCTTCGAGTTTCCGCGATCGACCGCGAACAGGAACTGAAACAGATCGTTGGAGCCGACCGAGACGAAATCGACCTTCTTCAGCAATTCGTCGAGCTGATAGACGAGGGCGGGCACCTCGATCATGGTGCCGACGTCGATGCGCTCCGGCAGCGCATGGCCGTGCTGGCGCAGATAGGTCAGTTCGCGCTCGATGATCGCCTTGGCCTGATCGAATTCGGCGACTTCCGAAATCATCGGGAACATGATGCGCAGCGCGCGTCCGCCGCCGGCGCGCAACAGCGCGCGAATCTGGCCGCGTAGCAGACCAGGGCGATCGAGGCCGAGGCGGATCGCGCGCCAGCCGAGCGCCGGGTTTTCCTCGACCACGGTGTCCATATAGGGCAACGCCTTGTCGCCGCCGATATCGAGCGTGCGGAACGTCACCGGTTTCGATCCTGCGGCATCGAGCACGGCGCGATAGAGCTGCAGCTGATCGCTGGAGCGCGGCAGGCTTTCACCGACCATGAATTGGAGTTCGGTCCGGAACAGGCCGATGCCTGCCGAGCCGGTGTCGTCGATATGGGGCAGGTCGATGATCAGGCCGGCATTGATCAAAAGATCGATGTGCACGCCGTCCTTCGTCACGCAGGGCTTGTCGCGCAGCGCCGAATACTGCGCCTGCCGGCGGGCGCGAAAACGGACGCGCTCGGCATAGGCGGATTCGATTTCCTGCGACGGGCGGATATAGATCGAACCGGAGGTGCCATCGACGATGACCGCATCGCCGGGATCCGCAATGCCCGGCGCATTGGCGACTTCGCCGATGGCGGGAATGCCGAGCGCGCGCGCCACGATCGAGACGTGCGAATTCGCCGTACCTTCTTCCAGCACCAGGCCGCGCAATTTCTTGCGGTCGTAGTCGAGCAGTGCGGCAGGGCCCATCGCACGCGCGATCAGGATCGCATTGTCCGGCATCTGCTCGCGCGACGGCGCGTGATCCTGTCCGACCAGCTGGCGCATCAGGCGATGGCCGAGATCCTCGAGATCGTGCAGGCGGTCGCGCAGATAGGGATCGGTCGAGCGCAGCATGCGGGCGCGGGTATCGGACTGCACGCGTTCGACCGCGGCTTCCGCCGTCAAACCCGTGGCAACGGCTTCGTGCAGCTTGTGCGACCAGCCGTGGTCATTGGCGAACATGCGATAGGCTTCGAGCACGTCGCGATGCTCGCCGCTCTCGGCCACGTCGCCGCGCTCCAGCATGCGGTCGAGATCGGAGCGCAGCTTGGTCAGCGCCGTATCCAGCCGCTTGATCTCTTTCGGCAGGTCTTCGGCGATGTAATTGGTGATGACAACGCGCGGCTCGTGCAGCACGACGTGACCGAGCGCGATACCTTCGGACAGGATGGCGCCGGTCTTGTGGATCGAATGCCGTGCAGCCGGCTCGGCGCCAGGTTGGGCCAGCGAGGACAGTTCGCCGGAGGCGATCATCTCCGCCAGCACCATGGCCGTGGTCTGCAGCGCCTCGACTTCCTCCTCGACATAAGTGCGCTTGGCGCGGTTCTGCACCACCAGCACGCCGAGCGTATTGCCGGCGCGCAGAATCGGCACGCCGAGGAACGAGTGATAGATCTCTTCGCCGGTTTCCGGGCGGAACGCGAAAGCCGGATGGCTTTGGGCGTCGTTGAGATTCAACGGATTCGCTTCCGAAGCGACGAGGCCGACCAGGCCTTCATGCGCGTTCAGCACGGTGCGATGCACGGCCTCGCGGTTGAGGCCTTCGGTGGCATAGAGTTCGAGGGTGTTGTCGATGCGCAGCACGTAAGTGGAGCAGACTTCGGCCACCATATTGGCTGCGATCAGCACCACGATCTTGTCGAGACGCTCCTGAGCGCTGACCTGCTCCGCCATGACTTCACGGAGCCGTCTCAGCAAGACTCGGGGGCCGCCCGACGCGCTCCGCATATGCCCACACCTCCCACGAGGCCAACGCCCGGAAAAACCTGGCGCTGGCGCTAAGCCTCAGAAATCAATAGCATTTGCGCAGTCGCAAACAAGGTGCGACCGCTGAAACCGATTCAGATTGTCCGAAACGGCGTC
>JAPLPC010000350.1:0-12051 GCA_026400425.1 Hyphomicrobiales bacterium
CCTCATCGCGCTCCGCGAGGATATTTCCTCGTTCAGAAATTCGGTCGAACAACGGCTTGATCGTCTCGAAGAGATAAACGTGAAGCAGCGCCGGGACTCCGCGGGAATGCTGGTGATGATGCGTGCGACCGCGGGCGATTTCGACAAGCGTGTCACCGAGATCGAAGAACAGATCGCTGCCCTTGCAGCTCGCGCGCATTCAAGGCCGGCATCGTTTCTCCCTGGACGAATTATTCTGGAACGAGAGGCCACGGCGGCGATTAACGATGGTCGTTCGCGCGGCTTTTGGCGGCATTGATCGCATCTTGGATTCCCTGGCATCTTGGATTCGTCGCCTCCTCGCGCTAAGAGCGATCATCCCTTCCGGCGCCGGATTGCGCCCATTCCATTTTGCAAGGAGTTTCCCGCATGGCCCGTATCACGTTGCGTCAACTGCTCGACCATGCGGCGGAAAACGACTACGGCGTGCCGGCCTTCAACATCAACAATATGGAGCAGGCGCTTGCCATCATGGAAGCCGCCAATGCCGTTGATGCGCCGGTGATCATCCAGGCGTCGCGCGGCGCCCGCTCCTATGCCAACGACATCATGCTCAAGCACATGATGGACGCCGTCACGGAGATCTATCCGCACATCCCGGTCTGCGTGCATCTCGACCACGGCAACGAGGCTGCGACCTGCATGACTGCGATCCAGGCCGGCTTCACTTCGGTGATGATGGACGGCTCGCTGAAGGCCGACGGCAAGACCGCGGCGGATTGGGACTACAATGTCGGTGTCACCAAGATCGTGACCGATATGGCGCATCTCGGCGGCATCTCGGTGGAGGGCGAACTCGGCGTGCTCGGCTCGCTGGAATCCGGCGAAGGCGAAGCAGAGGACGGCCATGGCGCCGTGGGCAAACTGTCGCACGATCAGTTGCTGACGAATCCCGACGAAGCCGTGAAATTCGTCAAGGAAACCCAAGTCGATGCGCTGGCGATCGCCATGGGCACTTCGCATGGCGCCTACAAGTTCACCCGCAAGCCCGATGGCGACATTCTCGCCATGAACGTCATCGAAGAGATCCACCGCAAGCTGCCCAACACCCATCTGGTGATGCACGGCTCGTCGTCGGTGCCGCAAGATCTGCAGGACATCATCAACGCGTTCGGCGGCCAGATGAAGCCGACCTGGGGCGTGCCTGTCGCGGAGATCCAACGCGGCATCAAGCACGGCGTGCGCAAGATCAATATCGATACCGACAACCGCATGGCGATGACGGGCCAGATCCGCAAGATCCTGTCGGAGAACCCCAGCGAATTCGACCCGCGCAAATATCTGAAGCCGGCGATGGAAGCGATGACCAAGCTCTGCAAGCAGCGCCTGCAGGAGTTCAACACCGCCGGCCAGGCGAGCAAGATCAAGCGCGTGCTGACCACCGCCGAGATGGCCAAGCGCTATGCCGCCGGCGAGCTGAACGCGAAGATCGCGTAACTGCACGCAGAGGTCGTTCGCTGCGCGTTTGCGCACGCATGCCTTGCAAATCTCACGATCTCCGCTATGTTACATGTAACAAGTGGAGATCGTGTCATGGCCAGTGGCGCAGAGCGGGTCCGCAAGCACCGCGAAAAGATGAAGGCCGCCGGCCTCAAGCCGGTGACCATCTGGGTACCGGACGTGAATACGCCGGAGTATCAGGCAAAGATCGCGCGAGCGATCGCGGTCATCAATACGAGCGAGAGCGAAAAGCAAATCCTCGACGAGCTTTCCGACGTCGATTTCGACGGTTGGAAATGAAGCGAGGTGATTTGATCACCGTTGTATTGCCGGGAGCCTTCGGGAAACCGCGCCCGGCGCTGGTTGTTCAAGCCGACGATTTCGAGCGCCTTGGCACAGTGACCTTTCTGCCCCTGACGAGCGATGTCCTGCCCGATCAGGTGTTTCGGATCGAAGTCACGCCGACGCCCGAAAATGGTCTGCGATCGCCGTCTCACATCATGGCCGACAAGTGCAGTACCCTTCGTACCAGCAAAGCCGGGCCAGTTTTCGGTGTATTGGACAATGCCGCCATGGAACAGGTAGACCGCGCGTTAGCTACTTTTCTCGGACTTGCCTGACATCCGTCCATATTTGGTCCCAGAAGCAGCGCCACCGATCAGGACCGCTCCGATGAACCTCGCCGATCTCAATAAAATCGCCCGCGCCATGGTTGCGCCCGGCAAGGGCCTGCTGGCGGCCGACGAGTCCAGCGGCACCATCAAGAAGCGTTTCGACGCGATCGGGGTGGAGTCCACGGACGACACCCGCCGCGACTATCGCGAATTGCTGTTCCGTGCGCGCGAGGCGATGAGCAGCGCGATCTCCGGCGTGATCCTCTATGACGAGACGATCTGGCAGGATGCGAAAGACGGCACGCCATTGATCCGCCTGATCGAGGAAACCGGCGCGATCCCGGGCATCAAGGTCGATGAAGGCACGCAACCGCTGCCGAACTGCCCCGGCGAAAGCGTAACCATCGGCCTCGACAAGCTCGCCGAGCGACTCCCGGCATATTACGAGCGCGGCGCGCGGTTCGCGAAATGGCGGGGCGTGATCGATATCGGCAAGTCCTCCGCGGGCGACCGCATCCCCTCGATGACGGCGATCGCGGTGAACGCCCATGCACTCGCGCGCTACGCCGCGTTGTGCCAGCAGGCGCAGATCGTGCCGATCGTCGAGCCCGAAGTGCTGATGGACGGCGACCACGACATCGACCGCTGTGTCGAGGTGACGACACGGGTGCTCAACAAGACGTTCCAGGAATTGCGCATCCAGCGCGTGGCGCTGGAGGGCATGATCCTGAAGCCGAACATGGCAGTGTCCGGCGCCAAATCTGCGAAGCAGGCAGGCGTCGATGAGGTCGCCGAGAAGACCGTACGGATGTTGAAAAACTGCGTGCCGGCATCCGTGCCGGGGATCGCGTTCCTGTCCGGTGGCCAATCCGATCAAGACGCCACCGCGCATCTCGATGCGATGAACAGGATCGGCGGCTTGCCCTGGCCGCTCACCTTCTCCTATGGCCGCGCCTTGCAGGCCGCGCCGCAAAGAGCATGGTCAGGCAAGATCGACAACGTCGCGGCTGCGCAGCAGGCGTTTACCCACCGCGCGCGCATGAATTCGCTCGCCGCATCCGGAAACTGGACCGCCGAACAAGAAAAGGCTGCATGATCTTGGCTGCCAAGACCCCTGCTCCTCCCGAGCCGCGTCTCTATCTCGCGACACCTGTGATCGAAGACCCTGCTGCCTTTGTGGCAAGCCTGCCTGAACTGATCGGCAAGGCCGATGTCGCGGCGGTGTTGCTGCGGCTTGCCCCGTCCGATCCACGCACGCTCACCTCACGCATCAAGGCCGTCGCACAGGCCGCGCAACATAGCGACGCCGCGCTTCTGGTCGAAGGTCATGTGGATCTGGTCGCCCGCGGTGGCGCCGATGGTGCGCATCTGCCCGGCCTCGCCCCGATGCAGGACGCGCTGCCCGCACTGAAGCCCGATCGGATCGTCGGTTGCGGCGGATTGACGACCCGACACCACGCCATGTCGGCGGGCGAAGCCGGCGCGGATTATGTGCTGTTCGGCGAGCCGGATACCAATGGGCAGCGACCGTCCGCCGATGCGATTGCGGAGCGGCTGCAATGGTGGGCCGAATTGTTCGAACCGCCTTGCGTCGGCTACGCGGCCACTCTGGCAGAAGTCGAGCAATTTTCAGCCGCCGGCGCGGATTTCGTGCTGGTCGGCGATGCGATCTGGAACGATCCGCGCGGCGCCGCTGCCGCGCTCGTCGATGTTGCAAAAGCGCTCAAGCAAGGCCATGCCGAGCTGCTCGCGCGCTTCAAGACGGTACAGGGCTGATATCTGGTGAAGACGCTCCGCGCATTGCTGGTGACGACGGGCTGCCTGTTGGCCACGACGGCGTCTGCCCAGATATCGTTGACGCCGCCGGCCGCGCCAACGCCGCCCGGCCAGACCAAGGCCGCACCGAAGGCGCCGGCCAAAGCGCCCGCGAAGGCGCCGGCTGCGGCAAAGAAAGCACCAGAATCCAGCAAGAACGCTCCGCCCGCAAAGCAGCCCGAAAAGGCCGAGGAGCCCGTCGATCCCCGGGCTGATCTGGTTTACGGCGCCTATCAGCGCGGCATGTACAAGACCGCCCTCGACCTCGCCACCAAGCGCGCCACGGAGAACAACGACCCGAAGGCGATGACCATGCTGGGCGAGCTCTATTCGAACGGGATCGGCATCAAGCGCAACTATCAGCAGGCCGCAGAATGGTACAAGCGCGCCGCAGAACGCGGCGATCGCGAGGCCATGTTCGCGCTCGCCATGCTGCGGCTATCCGAGCGCACCAATCCCGGCGGCCGCGACGAAGCCGTGAAGCTCCTGGCATCCTCCGCCAAGCTCGGCAATCCCAAGGCCGCCTATAATCTCGCGCTGCTCTATCTCGACGGGCAGACGCTGCCGCAGGATGTCAAACGCTCGGCCGAACTGCTGCGGCAGGCAGCCGACGTCGGCAATCCGGAAGCGCAATATGCGCTGGCGACCTTCTACAAGGAAGGCACCGGTGTCGAGAAGAGCATCGACAAGGCGGTGCGCCTGCTGCAGGCGGCGTCACTGGCCGACAATGTCGATGCCCAGGTCGAATATGCGATTGCGCTCTACAATGGCACCGGTACGCCGAAGAACGAGGCCGCAGCGATAACCCTGCTCCGCAACGCGGCACGGCATAACAGTGCGATTGCACAGAACCGGCTCGCCCGGGTACTGGCCATGCGCACCAATACCGAGGACCGGCTGGAAGGCCTGCGATGGCACATCGTGGCCAAGACGGCGGGCAAAGGCGACCTGATGCTGGACGAGCTGCTGGCCGGCGCCAGCCCGCAGGAACGCGCCCAGGCCCAGCAAGCGGCCAGCAAATGGCTCGGCTCGACCCTGAAATGATCCCCTGAGGTGATCTTGCCTTGACGCGATGGCGCCCAACGGGCACCCATCGCGTCAACAACCCAATCCTGAAGACCTGACGACAGGTCGTCGCGAGACGAGATCATGATCAATTCGGCTTTGATGAACGTGATGGTGAAGGCCGCCCGCCGCGCCGGCCGCAGCCTCAAGCGCGACCTCGGCGAGATCGAGCACCTGCAGGTGTCCCTGAAGGGGCCGGCGAACTTCGTCTCCCTCGCCGACAAGCGCGCCGAGGAGATGCTCTATACGGACCTCAACAAAGCCCGCCCCGGCTATGGCTTCCTCGGCGAGGAAGGCGGCAACCGCGAAGGCACCGACAAGAGCCACACCTGGATCGTCGATCCGCTCGACGGCACCACCAATTTCCTGCACGGCATCCCGCAATTCGCGATCTCGATCGCGCTCGCCCGCGAGGGCCAGATCATTGCCGGCGTTATCTACAATCCGGGCAATGAAGAACTCTATATGGCCGAGAAAGGCGCCGGCGCGTTCCTCAACGACGGCCGCCTGCGCGTCGCCGGTCGCCAGCAGTTGCATGATTGCGTGATCGCCTGCGGCCTGCCGCATATCGGCCGCGGCGATTTCGAACTGTCGCGCAATGAAATGGCGGCGTTGCAGCCCAAGGTCGCCGGCCTGCGCCGCTTCGGCGCGGCATCACTCGATATGGCCTTCGTGGCCGCCGGCCGTCTCGACGGCTACTGGGAACGCAACCTGCAGCCCTGGGATGTTGCAGCCGGCATCATCATGATCAAGGAAGCGGGCGGCGTCGTCGGTGATATCGACGGCGGCGATCTGCTCAAGACTGGCGACGTCGTATGCGGCAACGAGGTCGTGCACAATTCGCTGGTGAAGCTGCTGCGGCCGCTGTCGAAGAAGTAAGCACGGCGCAGGGCGGATCGCCAAAGCCGTCATTCGCCGCGAATGTCGCGCCGCCCGTCATGGCGAGCGCAGCGAAGCAATCCAGAAAGCCACAAGGGAAGTCTGGATTGCCTCGTCGCAAGTGCTCCTCGCAATGTAGGCTTAATGCGAAGGTGCCGGCGTCTTGGCACCGTCCACGTCCCGGGCTTCGTCCTTGACTTCTTCCGGCTTCGGCTTGTCCGGCGAGAACAGGTTCTGCACCGCGACGAAGAACACCGGCACCATCAGCAGCGCCAAAATCACCACCGCGATCATGCCGCCGGTCACCGAGGTGCCGAGCGCCTGCTGGCTCTGACCACCGGCGCCGTTGGCGAACACCATCGGCAGCACGCCGCAGATGAAGGCGAGGCCGGTCATCACGATGGGGCGGAAGCGCATGTAGCAGGCTTCCATCGTGGCTTCGATCAATCCCTTGCCATGGGCACGCAGGTCCTTGGCAAATTCGATGATCAGGATCGCGTTCTTCGCCGACAGTCCGATGATCGTGATCAGACCCACCGTGAAGTAGACGTCGTTGGGCAGGCTGCGCATGGTCGCAGCCAGCACGGCGCCGCAGATGCCAAGCGGCACCGTCATCAGCACCGCCACCGGAATCGTCCAGCTCTCATAGAGCGCGGCGAGCACCAGAAACACCACCAGCGCCGACAGACCGAGCAGGAACGGTGCCTGCGAGCCCGACAGCTTCTCCTGCAACGACTGACCGGTCCACTCGTAACCGAACCCGCGCGGCAACAGACCGGCCAGCCGCTCCATCTCGGCGATGGCATCGCCGGAGGTGAAGCCGGGCCGCGCTTCGCCGGAGATGCGGACCGCCGGATAGAAGTTGAAGCCGGCGATCTGGGTCGGTCCCTTCGCCCATTCCACCGTGGCGAAGGACGAGAACGGCACCAGTTGTCCGCGGCTGTTCTTGACGTTGTAGTTAAGGATCTCGTCCGCATTCATGCGGCTGGCGGCCTCCGACTGCACGACCACGCGCTGCATGCGCCCGCGGTTCGGGAAGTCGTTGATGTAGTTGGAGCCGAGATTGGTCGAGATCGTCGCATTGATGTCCTCGAAGGTGACGCCGAAAGCGCCGGCCTTTTCGCGATCGATCATCAGATTGACGATCGGCGCCGGCGGCAGGCCTTCGACGAACACCTTCTGCAGCACGGGGCTGGCATTGGCATCGGCGATCAGTTTCTCGGATGCGGCGTTGAGCGCGACGAGACCCTTCTGGCCGCGGTCCTGCAGACGGAAGCTGAAGCCCGACGAATTACCGAGATTGTCGATCGGCGGCGGCTGCAGCGCCGAGATCTTGGCGTCGCGGATCGACGACAGTTCCCTGTTGATGTCGTTGACGATGGCGGCGGCGGAATCCCCCGGCGGACGATCCGACCAGTCCTTCAGGGTGATGAAAGCCTGTGCGGTGTTCATGCCCTGTCCGAGGAAGCTGAAGCCGGTGAGACACACGACGCTCTCGATCGCACTCTCGGTGCGGCCGAACGACGAGTCCGACGGCGTCTGCACGTCGGTGGTGATGAAGCCCTGGTCATCGACCGGCAGAAAGCCGCCGGGCATCCGCATGAAGCCCCAGACAAGGCCGCATAGGACCGCCACATAGATGATCAGCAGGCGACCGGTGCGCTTCACCGACCACCCCACAGTCTTTGAATAGCCGTCGCGGGTGGCGTCGAGCTTGCGATTGAACCAGCCGAACACGCCCTTCTTGGCGTGGCCGTGGCCGGCCTTGACCGGCTTCAGGAAGGTCGCGCACAAGGCCGGCGTCAGCGACAGCGCCAGCAGGGCGGAGAAGCCGATCGCCGCGACCATGGTAACGGAGAACTGGCGATAGATGATGCCGACCGAGCCCGGGAAGAACGCCATCGGCACGAACACGCCGATCATCACCAGCGTGACGCCGATGATGGCGCCCGAGATCTGGCTCATCGCCTTCTTGGTGGCTTCCTTGGGCGGAAGCCCCTCCTCGCTCATGATGCGTTCGACGTTCTCGACCACCACGATGGCGTCGTCGACCAGGATGCCCACCGCCAGCACCATGCCGAACATGGTCAGCATGTTGATGGAATAGCCCGCCAGCAGCAGCATGGTGCAGGTGCCCAGCAGCGCGATCGGCACCACGATGGTCGGAATGATGGTGTAGCGGAAGTTCTGCAGGAACAGGAACATCACGATGAAGACGAGCGCGACCGCCTCCAGCAGCGTGTGCACGACCTTCTCGATCGAGGCTTCGACCACCGGCGTGACATTGTAGGGAATGTCATAGGCGATATTGGCCGGGAAGAAGTTCGACAACTCCTTCATCTTGGCTTCGATGGCAGCCGCGGTGGCGAGCGCATTGCCCTTCGGCGACATCAGCACCGACAGGCCGGCGGTCGGCTTGCCGTTGAGGCGGGTGGTGAACTGGTAGCTGAGGCCGCCGATCTCGATGCGGGCGACGTCACGCAACCGCACGGTCGACCCGTCGGCATTGGCGCGCAGCACGATGGCACCGAATTCTTCCGGGGTGGAGAGCTGGCCCTTCACCAGAACCAGCGATGAGGTCTTGGTCGTGGCGGTCGACGGCTCGGCGCCAACGCTGCCGGACGCCACCTGGGCATTCTGGGCGGTGATCGCCTTGTTGACGTCGTCGGAGGTCAGCTTGTAGCCGCCCAGCTTGGCCGGATCGACCCAGACGCGCAGCGAGCGCTCGGTGGAATACAGCGAGGCGCGGCCGACGCCGGGAATGCGGCGGATTTCGCCGAGAACGTTGCGGATCATGAAGTCGCCAAGGCCGACTTCGTCCATGCTGCCATCGGTGGAGCGCAGCGTGATGATGTTGAGCACCGCGGCGGAGGCTTCTTCCACCAGGATGCCCTGCTGGATCACCGCGCGCGGCAGCCGCGCCTCGACGCGCTTGAGGCGGTTCTGGACTTCGACCGAGGCCTGGCTGGTATCGGTGCCCGGCACGAAGTTGGCGATGATTTCGACGGCGCCGAGCGAGTCCGAGGTGGATTCGAAGTTGAGGATGCCGGCAGCGCCGTTCAGCTCTTCTTCGATCAGTCGGGTGACGCTATTATAGAGATTCTCCGGCGATGCGCCCGGATAGCTCGTCGAGATCGAAATCGATGGCGGCGCGATGATCGGATACTGCGCGATCGGCAGTTGCGGGATCGAGAGCGCGCCGCCCAGCAGAATGAAGAGGGCGACGACCCAGGCGAAGACCGGCCGGTCGATGAAGAAGCGAGCCATGAGGCGCGTTGATGTTGGCCCGCCCCGGGCGATGGGTCACCTGCGGCCATGAAAGGCTGCGTCTTGACCTTGTCGCCGGCCACGAACTTCTGGAACCCCTCAACGACGACGTTTTCGCCGCCTTTGAGGCCTTCGCTGATGAACCACAGTCCATCCTGAACGGCGCCGACTTTGACGGCCTGGGTGGCGACGCGGCCGTCATCCTTGACCACGAACACCTCGGCACCGCCAGCGCCATTGCGCTGGATCGCCTGTTGCGGCACGGCAATCGCGTCGGCGTCGATGCCCTGCTCGATCTCGACCCGCACATACATGCCCGGCAGCAGCTCACGTTTCGGGTTCGGGAATTCGCCGCGCAACGTCACCTGGCCGGTGAACGTATCGACCTTGGCGTCGGAGAACAGCAGCTTGCCCGGCAGCGGGTAATGCGTGCCATCGTCGAGCACGAGGCGCACTTTGGCAGCCCCGGCCGCGATACGCTCGAGATCGCCGGTCTCGAATGAGCGGCGCAGATTGTTGAGTTCGGACACCGACTGGGTGAAGTCGGCATAGATCGGATCGAGCTGCTGGATGGTGGCGAGATTGGTGTTGTCGTTGGTCGACAACAGCGCGCCTTCCGTCACCAGCGCCGCGCCGACGATACCGTCGATCGGTGCGCGGATGGTCGCATAGTCGAGATTGAGACGCGCCCGTGCAACGTCGGCCTTCTTGCCCGCGATCTCGGCCTCGGCCTGACGCTGGGCGCCAACTGCCCGCTCGGCCTCGGCTTCAGACACGGCCTTCTGCTGCGCCAGTCCCAGCACGCGCTTGGCCTGCAACGATGCGAGATCGAACGCGGCTTCCGCCTTCTGGAGCGCGGCCTTGGCCGATTGCAGTTCCACTTCGAACGGCTTCGGGTCGATGCGATACAGCGTATCACCGGCCTTCACCTCGGTGCCCTGATGGAAGGTGCGCTCGATAATGATGCCGGAGACACGCGAACGCACGTCCGCCACGCGGGTCGGCGCGATACGGCCGGGCAATTCCCGGATCAACGCGCGGCGCTGCTGCTTTACCGAGACGACGCTGACTTCGGGGAGCGGCACTTCAGCCGGCGCCGCTGCGGCCGCATCCTTCGGTTCGTTGCATGCAGCGAGCATAGGCGCGAGCCCTGCCAGCAGAAGCGCGAAGCCTGCAGCACGTGCATTGATCATCGTCATCGATTTCGATATCCCAATTTGCAATTCGAACAAGCATCAACGGCTGCGCGCGTTCGACGCGTCGAACGCGTCCCCAGGCTGCAGGCTGCCGGATTAATCGAACATCATGTTTGTAAACTAAAAACTGCTCTGTTGCGGCGCAATGCATATTGGGGCGGCGCATTGCCACACGATATAACGCATTGAATCTGCACCTTCATTCACGCTTCACGCTATCGTGAGACGGACGGAACTCGTGCTTCACGGATCAGGCGTGTGTCAAACGGTAATGGCTCACGCCCCATTCGCTGCCGCCGGCGAATCCGAACAGACCCTGGGTGGCGAGGAAGAACCAGCGCCAGCGTCGCATCCACAGCGCGGTGTCGCGCCCGTAAACCGGCCTGAACACGCGTTCGATCGCGTCGCGATGCCGATCGAAATTGGCCAGCCAATCCGTGGCGGTCTGCGCGTAATGCGTACCGCTCCACGCCCATTCCTTTTCCACTGCGAACACGTCACGATACTGCCGGATCAGCGAGTGGCTCGGCATCACGCCGCCGGTGAAGAAATGCTGCGCGATCCAGTCTTCCTTGTCGCCGCGATCGAACAGATAGGTGCCAGAGCGATGGGTGAAGATGTGCATGAAGAAGCGCCCGTCCGGCGCCAGCCATGATTTCATCCGCGTCATCAGCTCGCGCCAGTTCATCATGTGCTCGAACATTTCCACCGAGACGATGCGATCGAACTGCTGTCCGGGCTGGAACACGTTCATGTCCTTGGTGACGACGCGCAAATTCGAAAGGCCGCGCTGCAACGCCTCAGCCTCGATGAACATGCGCTGCGAACTGGAGTTCGAGACCGCGGTGATCTGCGCATTGGGAAACTGCCTAGCCATCCACAGCGACAGCGATCCCCACCCACAGCCGAGTTCGAGAATCGCCTGCCCGTCATGCAGATCGGCATGCTCCACGGTCTGTCGCAGCGCTTCCTCCTCGGCCTCCTGCAGCGTCGTTGCAGGCGTCTTGTAGAAGCAGCTGGAATATTTCCGGTTGGGGCCGAGCACGAGCGCAAAGAACCCCGCCGGGACTTCATAATGCTGCGTATTCGCGGCATCGGTATGCTCGGCGACTGCGCGCGTGGCCATTTCGCGCGCGAACGCCGCATCGGTTTCCGCATCGCTTTCGGCGAGCTTCAGCGCCGTGCGCGCGCAGAGCTGCTGGATGCCGGCCCGGATCACCAGATCGGGCAACGGCACGCGTTCGGCCGTTTCGATCACGCGCGAGACGAAGCTCATGTGGCGGTCCCCGGATGACGCGGCGGCAGCGGAAAGAACACGCTGGTGCGCGCCTGATAGGCGCGATAGCGATCGCCGCGCGATTTGAGCATCTGGTCCTCCAGCGGAGGCACGCCGGTGACGTGACGCAGGATCCAGTACATGAAGAGCGGCGCCAGCAGCGTTGCCAGGCTCCACGGATAGTCGGTGGAGAGCGCGATGACGGGATAGGCGAGCCAGCCGAACCACTCGAAGAAATAATTCGGATGCCGCGACCAGCCCCATAGGCCGGTATCGCAGACCTTGCCCTTGTTGCCCGGGTCGTTGCGGAAATCCTTCAGTTGCTTGTCCGCCAATGCCTCGCCGGCGATCCCGCCAAACAAGATCAGCGCACCGAGATAATCCTGCAGTCGGAGGTCAGCCGACGGAAACCGCGACGCGACGAAGATCGCAAACACCAGCGGAATCGAGCCGAGCGCCT
>JAPLPC010000350.1:12067-13646 GCA_026400425.1 Hyphomicrobiales bacterium
GAGCGCCTGATTCTGCAGGAACAGGAACATCTTTCGCGGGGAATTGGCGCCCCACTGTTCGGCGAAGGCGGCATAACGCGGGTCGTCGGTGATTCCGGCCGAGCGCACCGCGATATGCGAACCGAGCCTGACCGACCAGATCGCCACCAGTGCAGCCACCAGCCATTGTCGCGCATTGGGCGATTCGCCGGCGATCGGCCACAATGCGGACGCAGCGCCGACGAGACCGAGCGAGAACGTCCAGATCGTATCGACCCAACCGGAATTGCCGCTGCGCTGCTGCACCACCCAGGCAAGCGCCATCAATACGGACAGTGCCACTGCGATGAACAGCAGCGCCTGCAAGTACAACATCGTCATCTAAGTCCCCGTAAACGGTTCAATGCGCAGGTGTTTTGGCAAAGGCGTTTCTGAAATACGCCAATCGACAAGCTTGGTTTCAACCGTAAGTTCCGATCTGCATGGCCGATTCGACGGTATCCGATCTTTTCTTGTCGCTTGGCTGTGCCATATTGCGCCTCTGATCTTTTTCCCTGCAAGCAGATGAATCACCCATGGCGACAGCTCCCTCTTCCCGCTCCGCGATGGAGATCGAACTGACGAAACTGTCGTCGCCGCGGATCTTTCTGGTCCGCATGCTGGTGTTTCTGGTGCTGTGCGCGCTGATCGCCACCGTGCTCTACAAGCAGATTTTCAACGCGTTCCTAGCCAATCCCGGCCTGAATGCGCTGATCGGCGGCGTATTGCTGATCGGCATCGTGCTGTCGTTCCGCCAGGTGGTGCGGCTCTATCCGGAAGTGCGCTGGGTCAACAATTTCCGCATTTCCGATCCCGGCCTCGCCATGGACCGGCGGCCCACTTTGCTGGCGCCGATGGCCGCGATCCTCGGTGGCGAGCGGAGCGGGCGGATGTCGATCTCGCAGCAGACCATGCGGCATCTGCTCGACTCCATCGCGACCCGCCTCGACGAAGCCCGCGACATCTCACGCTACATGACGGGCCTGCTGGTGTTTCTCGGCCTGCTCGGCACGTTCTGGGGCTTGATCGAGACCGTGGGATCGGTCGGCAAGGTGATCGACGGCCTCAAGGTCGGCGGTGAATCCGGCGCGTTGTTCGATACGCTGAAGGAAGGCCTCGCCGCCCCCCTGAGCGGCATGGGCATTTCGTTCTCGTCCTCGCTGTTCGGCCTCGCCGGATCGCTGATCCTCGGCTTTCTCGATCTGCAATCGAGCCAGGCCCAGAACCGTTTCTACACCGACCTCGAAGACTGGCTGGCTTCGACCGTGACGGAATATTCCGGCGGGCCCGCGCTCGCCGCCGGTGCCATCGGAACGACCGGCGCGGCGCCGGAATTGCTGGACGCCATCGAGCGGCTGCGTCGCTCCGTCGAAGACGCCGGCGGACGCAGCACCTCGACGGCGATGGCCAATCTCGCCGACGCGATCCAGGGTCTGGTCTCGCATATGCGCAGCGAGCAGGACATGATCCGCGAATGGGCCGACGGCCAGGGCGAGCAGAGCCGCGAGATCAAGAAACTGCTCGAGCACATCGCCCGCCAGCCGGAAAAGAATTGATGCCA
>JAPLPC010000395.1 GCA_026400425.1 Hyphomicrobiales bacterium
GCGCAAACTTCCGGGGGGGGCCCGGGAAGTTTCCGCCGCGTTTGCGTGTACGAGTCGCCCTGAAGCTGCGCCGAACAGCCGCAGCAGCAGTGAAAGCGAGACCAATGTCGAAAGCCGTCTCGATGAATAAGCGCAAACAGGAGAGCGCAACGCCCACATCTCCAAAGAATGCACCCGTTCGGCTGCCCGACCTGATTATCGATCGGGCGGATCTGCCGGCCGCCGCCGCACGGTTGGCTGACCGGCTGTCGGCGGCCGACACCTTCTTTCAGAGGGCCGAGGCGTTGGTGAAGGTGGTGGAGTCAGAGCGCGGACCAACCGCCCGGCCGATCACTGTTCATGACGTGGTAAATCATGGCCACCGCGTCTGCCGGCCGGTCCTTCAAAAGATCATTCAGGGTGAGATTGTGCTTGAGCCGGTGACGCTGCCGGACCGCGTTGCACGCCTGTACCTCAATCTCCACGACAAATGGACAGTCGGCCAATTGAACGGCATCTGCCGCGCTCCGATCCTCTCGGACGATGGCAATATCCGAGTCGCTCAGGGTTATGACCCTGAGACCGGCCACTGGTGCGCAGGTATCGATGCGCCCGGCATCCCAGAGCGTCCGTCGAGACTGCAGGCAGAGAGGGCGCTCCGCATCTTGCGCAGCGCCTTCGCGACATTCCCCTTCGCCGATGCATGCATGGTGAGTCGCTCGGCGAGCACGAGTGCCATCGATCTGTCGAAGCCGCCGGGCATCGACGAGACAAGTCACCTTTGCGCCGTGCTTACGGCCGTCTGCCGACCCAGTCTGCCGTTGGCCCCTGGCTTTGTTTTCCGCTCGCCGCAGCTCTCCGGCGCCGGCACCGGGAAGGGCAAGCTCGTCCGATCCATCGCGCGCATCGCCTACGTGCCGAGGCCGTTCACGAGTCCGGGCGCGCAAAGTGAGCTGGAGAAGCGCCTGACCGCTTCGCTCGTCGAGGCCGATCCCGTTATCTTCCTGGACAACGTCAACTCGGAGACTCTGAAATCGAACCTTTTGGCTCAGATCGCCACGGAAAATCCCTGCTCCATCCGCCCGTTCGGTATCAATACCAAGATGGTCACGGTGACGACGAACGTCTTTCTGGCGATCACGGGCAACGCCGTCCGGGTCGCCGAAGACCTGGCGCGCCGATTTCTGTTCGTCAATCTGGACGCCGGATGCGAGGATCCCGAGCGTCGAGCCTTCGATGGAAATTTTTCCGCGATGGTAGACCGGCAGCGCGGCGAACTGCTCGCTGCCGCACTGACGATCTGGCGGTGGGGCCGTCAGAACCGCCCCAAGCCGGGTCTCGAGCTCGGAAGCTTCGAACAGTGGGCCGAGTGGTGCCGCGATCCGCTGCTTGCACTGGGTTGTCCTGATCCGGTCGGCCGGATTGCGGATGCCAAGCGTGACGACCCGGATCGCCTCCAGCTCCTTGAATTCTTCCAGGAATGGCACCGGCTCTATGGCGACCGCGCTGTTCGCGTGAGCGAGCTTGATCTGAAGTTGCGCCAGCTTGCAGAAGGCCACGGCACAACCCGCCAGAAATTCGCGACGTTCGTCGCCAATCTGACGGGAACGCGCGCTGCAGGTTTCGTCTTGATCCGCAATTTGCCGATCGGAAAATGGAGCGCGGCCACGTACGCGCTCAAGAGCACGGGTAANNCGGGTAACTAGACCCGCGCCCCGGGCTCCCACGCACCAGCCCTTGGGACTTCCAGATCATCGGGACCATAGGGGGCACCGGACGCGGGCCGGTGCCCCCTTGCAGGTTAGACAATTCAGTTTGCCGGGAATCCACAATTTATCGCCTGGCCACTGCTGTTTGGAGTGGCAACACAGCCATGTGAGAATACCTGCTTCTTAGTCGTCTTCGAGCTTGACCTGGGCGCCGGTTGTTCCCATCTCGCAACCCTCAAAGATCGAAGTAGTGGCGGGCTCTATCGCCAAGTAATTAACCAATGCATCGCTTCAGCAGATGCATTCAACGAAATCGTTACCTTTGACCGATGCTAATGCCTTCTCTGGGCTGGTGCTCCGCGGCGGCGCCGGCGCAAACGTCATCAATCAGAGATGAGGCAGTTGTGGGAATTGCTGTACCCTTTATCGGCTACGTAAAGGCAAGGGGAAGAGAGTCCGTACGCCACAAGCGGGATGCCGAGGACAACGGCAGGCACATCGGGGCGATTGAAGCATTTTTCAGCGTTGTTGAGACGGCAGACCCAAAATGGTTTTCGCCGTTCTTGCGTCAGCCTCGAGGGGCTCAGTGGTCACCTTGCGTCTCAAGAGTCTTATTGGAGACCGACGATGTCCGACGTCCGCAACTAACGAAATTCTTGAAGAGGGCCGGCGACAGTACGCTTGTGATCTCGGCATGGGAGGATCTCTTTGAAGTGAGAAACGATATCGTCGACGAGCTGGTGGAACGATGCCTGAGCAGGTGGAGTCCGATCCTACGCATCGATCAGCCGCACGCCGCGCTAACGCCGGCGCTCGCTCGGCAATCTGGTTCGAACTTGCCTCACTTGATCATGCGCAATCAAGCCAAGGTTCAAGATGCTATCGAAGCGAGAGTTCGTCCTCTTTTGCCGATCACTTAACAAGGCGGGCTATGATCCGTTTCACTATGTACCTCGGGCATCGGGGTCATAGGGTCCATCGCTATGGAGGCATTCGGAGCGCCAGCGACCCTGGTCCGCCTGCTTCCGTAGGAGAATGCACTCATTCGAGCCAAAGTTCGATCGCGCATATCCTATCAAAATTCAGTCATTTCAGAGTCAGAGTATGGCCGGAATTTCTGTGACGGGTTGACAGCCGAGAGAGTCTCGCGGCGCCCGTCGTGGAGATATCCCATGACGCAACTGAATGTCCTGCACGCCGCTCGCGATGAGCATGGCGGTTATAAGGTGGATGTGAGCCGCGGTGAGCGCGTCGGTCGCGTCTCCTCGGAATGGTTCTCCCGGCCGGCGGACGAGCGGTACTTGTCGCTCACCGAGCTTCACGCCGCCGTTCAGGGCCGCGCCGAGCGAAGCCGGACCCGGACAGTCGAAAGCGAGGCGATCCGGGTGGAAGCCAATCGCGATAACGCGGAGCGGCTGACGCTCATGTTGCCGGGCGAGAGCGCACCTTTGTCGCCAACCCATTGGAGCTTCGGTCAGCTCGCAACGATGGTGGGCGCGCCATCCGCGTATTTGCGGCAGCTTCCGGCGCCACTCGCGGCCATCAACTTGCAATACGGACTGACCTCGAATCGAGCAGAGCTGATCAAGACGCTCGAAGTCGAGGAGGGCCGCGTTGAACTACGGGCGGTCACAAGCCCAGATTACGGCCGCATCTTTGACCAAGAGCTTGTGGCCGCCGTGCAGCGAATTGCCGGGAACGGCACCGGCGACACGCGTTGGAAGGTCCCCGGCGTGCTCGACTGGTCGACCGGCATCTACAATCCGCGAGTTGACATCACGAAAGCGACCACCACCCTCTACGCCTCCGACCGGGACGTGTTCCTGTTCCTGGTCGACGACTTCAACCCCATCGAGGCGGGCAAGCTGCCTGACGGCTCGCCCGACCTCTACTTCCGCGGCTTCTATTGCTGGAATTCTGAGGTCGGTGCCAAGACGCTTGGGATCGCAAGCTTCTACCTTCGCGCCGTGTGCCAGAATCGCAATCTTTGGGGTGTGGAAGATTTCGAGGAGATCACCATCCGTCACTCCAAATTCGCGGCTACCCGCTTCGCCCACGAGGCTGCGCCGGCGCTCGCTCGCTTCGCCAACTCCTCGCCGACACCCTTCGTCAATGGCATCAGGGCGGCGCGAGAGCGGATTGTTGCGCGCACGGATGAGGAGCGCACCGAGTTTCTTCGTAAGCGGGGGTTTGGCAAGTCGGAGACGGCGAAGATCATTGAGACGGTGCTTGCCGAGGAAGGCCGCAAACCCGAGAGTGTCTTCGACTTCGTGCAAGGCATCACCGCGGTGGCACGCGACAAGCCGCACCAGGACGGCCGGTTGGACCTCGAGGCGAAGGCCAAGAAGTTGCTCGATCGTGCTAACTAAGACCGATCGCGCCGCCCCAGTGGTGCGCGTGTGATGAGCCTCGGCTCTCGGTTTCTCCGGCTGGCGCCGCCCTTCAGAGTTAGAGGGCGGCGCTTCGCTTCGTGACGGGCAGAAGGTCGAGAGAGGTTCTTGACCGCCCGTCGAGGAGAAACGTCAATGGCAAAATCCGTTCGCAAGATCACCCTCAGTCAGTCCAGGGATATCCCCTTCAACCGGCTGGTGCTGAGCCAGTCCAATGTCCGACGTATCAAAGCGGGCGTCTCGATCGAGGAGCTTGCGCAAGACATCGCTCGGCGCACGCTGCTCCAGAGCCTCACCGTCCGGCCGGTTCTCGACGATGGCGGCGCCGAAACCGGCATGTTCGAAATCCCGGCCGGTGGGCGGCGCTATCGCGCGCTCGAACTGCTGGTCAAGCAGAAGCTGCTCTCGCGCAACGCGCCGGTTCCCTGCGTCATCCGGACCGATGGCCTCGCCGAGGAGGATTCGCTCGCCGAGAACATCCAGCGGGTCCCACTTGAGCCCCTCGATCAGTTCCGCGCCTTCCGCGATCTCGTCGAGAAGGGGAGGACCGAGGAGGAGGTTGCAGCCGCTTTCTTCGTAAGCGTGTCGGTGGTCAAGCAACGGCTCCGGCTCGCCGCCGTCTCGCCAGCGCTGCTCGACGTCTATGCCGAAGACGGCATGAGCCTCGACCAATTGATGGCGTTTGCGGTCAATCCGGACCACGAGCGCCAGCAGCAGGTATGGCAGGCGGTGCAGCGTTCGCACAACAAGGAGCCGTATTACATCCGGCGTCTGCTGACCGAAGGCGCCGTGCGCGCCTCCGACAAGCGCGCCCAGTTCGTCGGAATCGAGGCCTATGAGGCCGCAGGCGGCGACATCATCCGCGATCTTTTTCAGCAGGATGACGGCGGTTGGCTGCAAGAGCCGATGCTGCTCGACAGGCTCGTCGATGAGAAGCTGGAGCGTGAGGCGGGCAACATCCGCTCCGAAGGCTGGAAATGGGTCGAGGTTGCCGTCGATTTTCCTTACGGCCACATCTATGGTCTACGCCGCATCGCCGGCGAGGCCGTTGCGATGACCGACGAGGAGGTTGCGGCGGCTGAAGCGCTGCACGCCGAGTATGAGCGTCTCGAGCAGGACCATTCCGAGATCGACGTCCTTCCTGAAGGGGGCGATCAGCGCCTTGGCGAGATCGAGACGGCCCTTGACGAACTCGATGAGCGGCCCGTCCAGTACGATCCTGACGAAATCGCGCGCGCGGGTGCCTTCGTCAGCATCGACGCGTCTGGCGCGCTTCGGGTCGAGCGCGGCTATGTCCGTCCCGAGGATGAGCCGGCAATTCCGCAGGCGGAGGGAGAAGCTGAGGCCGAGCAGAGTGCCACCCCAGCGGCAACCTCTGCCTCCGGAGATACGACCGAAGGGCAGACATGCACCTCGGCAAATACCGAGGCGCCCGATCAGGAGGAAGGCATCAAGCCGATCCCTGACCGGTTGATGACCGAACTCACAGCGTACCGCACTCTGGCCTTGCGCGACGCGCTCGCAGGGGACCCGGACGTTGCGTTCCTGGCGGCACTGCACGCGCTTTGCCTGAAGCTCTTCTACCGCTACACGCCCGAGTCCTGCCTCGACGTGGATGCGAAGAGCGTCGTCTTCGGCAGCCAGGCGCCAGGCCTCGGCGATGCCACGATCGCCAAAGCCGTCGACCAGAGGCACCGGCAGTGGTCGGCGCAGTTGCCGCGTGAATCGGCCGAGCTCTGGGACGCGCTCACGAGCTTCGATCGGGACAGCCGCGATGCCCTGTTCGCACATTGCATCGCGCTGAGCGTCAATGCGGTGTACGAGCCCTCGAATCGGCGCCCGCGTGCGCTGGACCACGCCGACCGCCTCGCTGAGGCCATCGGGCTCGATATTGCCGCCGCCGGCTGGTCGCCGACCGTCGACAACTATTTCGGGCGGGTCACCAAGGCGCGCATCTTGCAAGCCGTCCGAGAAGTCAAGGGAGAGACCGCGGCTCAACTCATTGAGCACCTGAAGAAGGGCGAGATGGCGGAGAGGGCGGAAGAACTCCTTACTGGCTCGGGTTGGCTTCCGGAGCCGCTGCGCACGCCTGGTCGCCCCTCCAGCGCGACATCATCTTCGCCTGAATCTGGCCCGATTTCCCCGCCGCTTCGGGGGAGGACGCGCCAGTGAGCAAATGCGAAGCGGCCATGCCAGATGCAGAGCATCCGCGCGAAGATGTAACTCTCCCCGACGAGCCGCTGGTCGCGGCCGAATAAGTCAGCACAAGCACCGATTTCGAAGGCCTGCCGTCAGCGGCGGGCCATCTTTTTGGTGGGGATCAGTTATGTCAACCCAAGCATCCGATCTCGCCCGCCGGCTGGCCGAGCGGGCCGAACTCGTCTGCCGGCGCTATCTTTCCAATGGCCGGCGCGTTGGCCGCTATTGGGTTGTCGGTGATGTTCACAACACGCGCGGCCGGTCCATGTTCGTTCGGCTGTGCTCACGTCATGGGGGCAAGGGAGCGGCCGGCAAGTGGACGGATGCCGCGACCGCTGAACACGGCGATCTGCTCGATATCATCAGGGAAAGCTGCGGCTTTGTTGAATTCCGCGATGTTCTTGCCGAGGCGCGGCGTTTTCTCAGCCTGCCGCAGATTGAGACGGGATCCACATCGTCGATCCGACGCGTTCCCATGGGCTCGCCTGAATCGGCTCGGCGCCTGTTTGCCATGTCCATGCCCATTTCTGGCACGCTTGCAGAAACATACCTTCGGACGCGGGGCATTTTGGGCTTGCATGAGACCGCGAGCCTTCGCTTCCACCCGCGCTGCTTCTATAGGCCGAATCAACACCTGCCGATGGAGACATGGCCGGCCCTGATTGCCGCTGTCACCACGCTTGACGGCACCGTCACTGGTATTCACCGCACTTGGCTCGATCGCTCGGGTCGGAGCAAGGCGCCGATCGACACGCCACGCCGCGCGATGGGCCTCTTGCTTGGCAACGCTGTTCGATTCGGCATCACCCATGACGTGCTCGCTGCAGGCGAAGGCATCGAGACTATGCTCTCCCTGCGCTTTGCGCTCCCGAGCTTGCCCATGGCATCAGCGCTATCGGCCAACCATCTCGCCGCCATGCAACTGTCTCCGAGCCTAAGCCGGCTCTATATCGCCCGTGATGCCGATGCGGCCGGAGAGGCGGTCACATCCGCACTGGCACAGCGTGCCAGAGCAGCCGGTATCGAGGCGATCCCACTATCGCCCAGGCTCGACGACTTCAACGAGGATCTGCGCACCTTCGGCGTCAATGAGCTCCGGGCAGCTCTTCGCATTCAGCTTGCGCCTGCGGATGTCGTCCGATTCTCGCCGTCGGCGTTCGCGATCACGGCATGAGTGCCTGCGCCTCGCCATCAGCGTCGACAACCGATCTAGGTGAGGCCACGTCGTGAGAGGGCCGCGCCCGGCCTTCTAGAGGG
>JAPLPC010000046.1 GCA_026400425.1 Hyphomicrobiales bacterium
AGTTCTTCACCTTGTCGTAGCGCTGGGTCAGCTTCGAGGTCGGCACCGCGATGATCTTCTCATCGAGACCGCCTTCGTCTTCCATCAGCAGCACGCCGACCGGACGGCACGACATAACCGCGCCTGGCACGATGGCGCGGGTATTGGCGACCAGCACGTCGCACGGATCGCCATCGCCGGACAGCGTGTGCGGGATGAATCCGTAATTGCCGGGATAGCGCATCGGCGTATACAGGAAGCGATCGACGAACAGCGCGCCCGACGCCTTGTCCATCTCGTATTTGATCGGCTCGCCGCCGACCGCCACTTCGATCACGACATTGACTTCATGCGGCGCCTTGGCGCCGAGCGGGATAGCGTCAAGACGCATCGAAAGCTCCGGTTCTGGTAAGACGAGTTGCGCCAGACCTAGCCGAGCATAGCCCTGGTTTCAACGCCAAAGCGCGCGAAATCGCGATTGGTGAATGGGTTAGCAGGTGTATGCAGGATGTAGGTGGGCAAAGCGCTGCGTGCCCGCCAAACCGGTCACGGTGGGCACGCTGAGCTTTGCCCACCCTACACGGTTCTACGGGGTGTTACGCGTTCCAGGCGAAGGCCACTTTGTCGAGCGACTTGGTGCCGAACCGCTCCGACGAGCGGGCCACCATGCGGCCGCCCAAGGCGCGGTAGAATTCGGTCGCACCTTCATTGTCCGACAGTGCCCAGATCACTAGGTTCTTCAGCCCGCTCTGCATCAGATCGCGTTTGGCGGAGGCGAACAGGCGGCGGCCGAAACCGAGACCCTGGAACTCCGGTCGCAGGTACAATTCGTAGTCGTAGATTTCGCCTTCGAATTGAAGGCTACGGGCCCGGTTCCGCCCGTAATTGGCATAACCGGCCACTTTGTCGCCGAAACAGAGCACGCTGACGCGGCTGCCTTTGCGGATCGCGGAGTCCCACCACTGCGCGCCGCGACGGTTGATGAGCTTGTCGAGTTCCGGGCCGGGAATCAGGCCCTGATAGGCCGACCGCCAGGCTTCGTCGTGGGTGGATGCCACCTCAACCGCATCCGCGGTCCTGGCCGGCCGAACTTCGATCAGGGTTGTGCTCATGACGCAATCAAAGCAGCGTGCCGCGCCGTCTTCAAGAGCATCGTTAATTATCAGTTAACCTGTGGAATTTTTGCATCAGTTTCATGAAGAACTGTCCCGGAAAAAGACAGATCGTTACGAAACGCGTCAATGGCGGAGTCGCTTTTTACCGCAAGCGGCTCGATTGCGCCCCGACCCGCCGTTGTGCGCCTGCGCTGTCATCGCTCACACGCCGCTGATTCGCCGCCGGCAGGATGTCGCCGGGATCACGCGCATGATAGGCAGGCCCCGAAACCGGCTGCGCCGCCCAGACCGCCCGGCGGTGCCCGAGAGCCAGTGATGACCGTCTACCTTTTGCTGAAATTCCTGCATGTGCTTGGCGCCGTCCTCATTCTGGGCAGCGGCGGCGGCATCGCCTTCATGATGCTGCTGGCGCATCGCTCCGGCGACGGCGCCTTCATCGCGGCCACCGCCAACGCGGCCTTGGCGGCCACAGCGCTGCTGACCATGGGCGCCATGCTGCTGCAGCCTTTCACCGGCGGGCTGTTGATGGAGATGTCCAGGACCTCCGCCACCGAGCCCTGGATGATCGCGTCGCTGATCCTGTATGCGCTGGCCAGCCTGTGCTGGCTGCCGGTGCTGTTCATGCAGATCGAGATCCGCGCGCTCGCCCGTACGGCGGTGGCCGACGGCGCAGCATTGCCGCCGCGCTATCACACCCTGTTTCGACGCGCGCGCTGGCTCGGCATCGCGGGCTTCGGCGCAATGCTCGCGATCCTGTGGCTGATGATCGCCAAGCCATGACGGACGCAACCCGCGTGCTCTGGCCCGACGACGACATCATCCTGTATGACGGCGTCTGCGTCTTCTGCTCGCGCTGGATCCGCTTCGTGGCAGAACGCGACGTCGCACAACGGTTTCGCTTCACGCCGATCCAGTCGAATTACGGAAGCCGCCTCGCGCGCCATGTCGGCATCGATCCCGATGACCCCGACAGCAATGCGGTGATCCATGGCGGCAAGGCTTACTTCAAATCCGATGCAGCGCTGACGACGCTTTCGCTGTTGCCGGGATGGAGCTGGGTGCACGCGCTGTTCGCCGTGCCCGCATCGCTACGCAATACCGTCTACAATCTCATCGCCCGCAATCGCTACCGCATCTTCGGCCGCAGCGACGCCTGCATGGTGCCGGATGCCTCGCTTCGCGAGCGGGTGATCGAGTAGCATTCCCATCCGCCGTCATTGCGAGGAGCCTTTGTGACGAACCATTCCAGTCGCTCCTTGTCGGCACAGAGACTGGATTGCCGCGTCGCTCCGCTCCTCGCAATGACGGCTGTAATGGCTATGGCTTCGACGCCATCACTTCCTGCGCCGCGCGCACACCACTGTCGCGCGCACCATGCGCCGTCGAAAAGAAATTGGGCGACGTCGCTTCACCCGCAAAGAACAGCCGGCCATCGACAGGTGCCGCCAGCACCGCGCGCGATTCCGCATGGCCGGGCTTCGCCGCCGAATAAGCGCCCTGCGCAAAGCGGTCGTGGCACCAGCGCGATTCCGCCAGCGGCGTCAGCGTGCGGCGTATATCGGAGCCAAGCAACTGGACGATCTCGTCGATACTATGCGCCAGCAGCGCGCCTTCGCCTGCCGTTTCCATTTCACGAGCGAACGTACCACCATAGAAACCGGCGATGCAGGGACGGCCGGAGGGGCGCAGATGGAAACTGCCGATGTCGGTGCTGATGGTGGCGCCGCGCAGGCCGACATCCGCCGGCCATTTCTCGGCATCATCCAGCGCCAGCATCACCTTGTTGTCGGCACCGAGCGGCAGGCCGTCAGCGGCATCGACTTTCGCCGGCAACGGCGGATGAAAACGAATATCCTGTCGCGCGAGCAGGTTGGTCGGCACGCAGACGATCACTTGCGCTGCGGTCAGCGTGCCGCGTGAGGTCTCGATCTTCACGCGCGCGCCGGAATGATCGATCACGGTGACTTCGGCATTCAGCGCCACCGGACACGGTGCGCCATAAGCTGCGATCAGCGTGCCGTAGCCGTCGGGCAGGCGCCAGTTCACCTCGGTATCCTCATAGGCGTCCATGTCGTGCAGCGACACGTCCTTGAGTTCGAAACCGTTGATGTAAGTGGAGACCGCATCGATCATCGGATTCCACGGATTGCCCGGCTCGAGGCAGGTCGCGGCCGGTGCATCGTCGTCATTTTCTGCGGCTTGTTCGGCGCGGTCGTAGAATTCATCCATCGCCGCGAAGAACTCCGCGCGCTGCGCTTTGGTGAACACCGCATCATAGGTCTGCTCGCGCCACGGCGGACGCTTGGTATCGACGGCGAAGCCGAGTTGCCTGGCGATGCCGACGAAATCATTCTTGTCGGCGGAGTGCAGCCATTCGCAGCCGAGATCGAACGGAATGCCGGGCGCCGCCATGATGGTGTGCGCGCGTCCGCCGATCCGATCGCGGGCTTCGAGCACGATCACCGAAAGCCCGGAACCTTCCAGCGTGCGCGCGGCGCCGAGGCCGGCGGCACCGGCGCCTATGATGGCGACGTCGACGTCAGATGGGAGTTGCGTGGTCATCGCTGTCATTCACATCGGATTGTGGTGACATCGGGATAGTGGCTCCGCGGGATTATTCAAGGCAGACGGGTCGCGCAAAAATCGCGATGCGCGCCCTTCTCCCTCTCCCGCCCTTGCGGGGGAGGTCGGGGTGGGGGCAGCCCCACGTGACGTCGGAGTCGCGTTGACGTCGGAGTTTGCGGAGGCACCCCCACCCTGGCCCTCCCTCGCAAGCGAGAGAGGGGACGCGCATCATTGCGACGATGCGTTCGATACATCACTTCCTACAAACAAAAATGCCCGGCTTTCGCCGGGCATTCGTAACATTCTGCAGAAGCAGCGCGCTTACGCGAAGGCTTCCTTGCTCTTCTCGGCGCGCTTGCGGTCGGTGGCATCGAGATGCTTCTTGCGCAGGCGGATCGACTTCGGGGTGATTTCCACCAGCTCGTCGTTTTCGATATAGGCCAGCGCCTTTTCCAGCGTCATGCGGATCGGCGGCGTCAAACGCACCGCTTCGTCCTTCGACGTGGTGCGGATGTTCGACAGCTGCTTGCCCTTGAGAACGTTGAGTTCGAGATCGTTCTCGCGGGTGTGCTCGCCGATGATCATGCCTTTGTAGACCTTCCAGCCCGGCTCGATCATCATCGGACCACGATCTTCCAGCTTGAACATGGCATAGGCCACGGCTTCGCCCTGGTCGTTCGAGATCAGCACGCCGTTGCGGCGGCCGGCGATCTCGCCCTTGTAGGGCAGGTAGTCGTGGAACAGGCGGTTCATGATCGCGGTACCCTTGGTATCGGTCATGAGTTCGCCCTGGTAGCCGATCAGGCCGCGGGTCGGCGCGTAGAACACCAGACGGAGGCGGTTGCCGCCCGACGGACGCATCTCGATCATCTCGGCCTTGCGTTCGCTCATCTTCTGAACGACCACGCCCGAGAACTCCTCATCGACGTCGATGACGACTTCCTCGATCGGCTCGAGAGTGTTGCCGTTCTCGTCCTTGGTCAACACCACGCGGGGACGCGACACGCTGAGCTCGAAGCCTTCGCGGCGCATGTTCTCGATCAGGATCGCGAGCTGCAATTCGCCACGGCCCGACACGATCATCGAATCCTTGTCGTCGGCCTCGACCACCTTGAGCGCGACATTGCCTTCGGCTTCGCGCAGCAGACGGTCGCGGATCAGGCGGCTGGTGACCTTGTCGCCTTCGGTGCCGGCAAGCGGCGAGTTGTTGACGATGAAGGACATCGACACGGTCGGCGGATCAATCGGCTGCGCCTGGATCGGCGTTTCCACCGACGGATCGCAGAACGTATCGGCGACGGTGCCCTTCGGCAGGCCGGCAATGGCGACGATGTCGCCGGCTTCGGCGAGGTCGATCGGCACGCGCTCGAGGCCGCGGAAGGCCAGGATCTTGGTGATGCGGCCGGTTTCCACCAGCTTGCCGTCACGCGAGATGACCTTGACCGACTGGTTCGGCTTCACCGAACCCGAGGCGATACGGCCGGTGATGATGCGGCCGAGATAGGGGTTAGCTTCGAGGATCGTGCCGAGCAGGCGGAACGGACCTTCTTCCACCACCGGCGGCGCGACATGCTTGATGACGAGATCGAACAGCGGCTTCATGCCGACGTCATGCGACGCGTCCGGGCTGTCGGCCATCCAGCCGTTGCGGCCCGAACCGTACAGGATCGGGAAGTCGAGCTGGTCGTCGGTGGCGTCGAGCGCTGCGAACAGGTCGAACACTTCGTTGACGACTTCGGTAATGCGGGCGTCCTGACGATCGACCTTGTTGATGGCGACGATCGGCTTGAGGCCAAGCTTGAGCGCCTTGCCGACCACGAACTTGGTCTGCGGCATCGGCCCTTCAGCGGCATCCACCAGCACGATCACGCCGTCGACCATGTTGAGGATGCGCTCGACCTCGCCGCCGAAGGCGGCGTGGCCTGGGGTGTCGACGATGTTGATCTGGGTATCTTCCCAATGCACCGAAGTACACTTGGCGAGAATGGTGATGCCACGCTCTTTTTCGATGTCGTTGGAGTCCATCGCGCGTTCCTGAACGCGCTGATTGTCGCGATAGGTGCCCGACTGCTGCAGGAGCTTGTCGACGAGGGTGGTCTTGCCGTGGTCGACGTGTGCGATGATAGCAATGTTGCGCAGATTCATGTGTCTTCTTCTGGTTCGACGAACGGATGCCCGGAGCGGTTCTACAAGACGTCGGTCCTGCGCTCCATGCGCGACCAACCCTGCCTTGCCTGAAAACGCGCTGGGGCAATCCCTGCAAAAGCAAACCCGGCCAATGGATGAAGGCCGGGCACTCGGGCGCGTTGCGGCGCAATATAGTCGGGAATCTCCCAAAAACAATGTGAATCTGCCGTCAACCCGCTTAGGCCGTAGGATGGGTTGAACGAGCGGTCCCCGTCGCCGCAGGAGCCAGACGGTGATGGGTATCGCTTCGGAGCTGCTGCACCTGCGCTCAATCCACACCACGGAACCGGGGCAATCAGCCCCATTTCGGGTCTAAAATCGTGCGCCAGAGCGCTGTATCGGCCCGATCCCGCAGAGTCACGGTCATCTGTCCGGTCGCACCCTCGATCTTCACATGGCCGAAAAACTGCATGCCGGCCGAAGGCGGCAGGTTCTGCTTACCGGGTCCTGGGGCTTTGACGTAGCGGACCTCGGGGCCGAAGGTATTGTCCATGCCGCCAGGGCCGAAGGTGCCGGCGTGGAACGGGCCGGACACGAACTCCCAGAACGGCTCGAAATCCTGGAACTGGGCGTTGTCCGGGTTGTAGTAATGCGCCGCCGTGTAATGGACGTCGGCGGTGAACCAGACCGTGTTGCGAATGCCGGCGGTCTTGATGAAGCGCAGCAGGTCGGCAATCTCCAGTTCGCGGCCGCGCGCCGGACCGTCGCCTTGGGCGATGGCCTCCGAGCCGGATTTGGTCGCCGCATTGTCGTGCACGATGATGCCGATCGGCATGTCGGAGGCGATCACCTTCCAGGTCGCCCGCGAGTCCATCAGCGCACGCTTCAGCCACGCCAGTTGCTCCGGGCCGATGAAATGCGCGTCGGGACCGTAGCTCTCCTGCAGGTTCGGCCCGTTGGCGCCGCGATAGCTGCGCTCATCGAGCATGAAGACGTCCAGATGCGGCCCGTAATTGAGCACGCGATAGACCCGGCCGGGCTCAGCGAGATTCGGCCGCAGCGGATACATCTCATGGAAGGCGCGGGCGCCGCGCGCCGCCAGCGATGTGATGTCGCGCTCTTTATAGCTGGCCGGAAGTTGTTTGGAGAGCGACCAGTTGTTGGTGACCTCGTGGTCGTCCCACTGGCCGAACACAGGCACCTGCGCATTGAAGGCGCGGACATGCTCGTCGAGCAGATTGTATTTATGCGCCGCACGGAATTCGTCGAGCGTCTCGGCAACCTTCGCCTTTTCCGGCACCAGTACGGTGTTCTTCCACACCGATCCATCCGCCAGCTTCGTCTCCGCCAGGATCGGGCCGTCGGCATAGATGGTGTCGCCGGAATGAATCAGGAAATCCGGATTGGGCCTGCGCATGGTCGCAAACGTGAACAGGCCGCCGTCAGCGGCATTGATACCGTAGCCCTGCCCGGCCACGTCGCCTCCCCAGACGAAGGACACGTCGCGACGATCCGCCGGCGCGGTGCGGAAGCGGCCGATCACTGGCTCGCCGACAATGCCGATATGCGACAGATCGCGAAATCGCACGCGATAGAAAATGTCCTGCCCCGACGGCAGATTGTCCAGCAGCAGCTTGGCAGTGAAGTCGCTGTCCGGCAGCACGTTCACCGGCGGCAGCACGCGCGCCTGCGCGAACGACTCGGTGGTGGCCACCTCCACCATCATCTGCGCCGGCCGATCCGCGCGCGACCAGATCATGCCGCTATCAAACCCGATATCGCCGGACTGCACGCCGTGAGACACCACCGGACGATCCGCCGCGCGGCTCAGCGACGGCATCGCCAATAGTCCCGCGCCGGCGGCAGCCGTAGTGAGGAAACGGCGACGGGACACGCGACAGGCCATGGTGCTCTCCTGGATCGGCGGTTGCGGCCCTGCCTGTAGGCCGCCCCCTTGACGCTGCGATGACAGGCCCCGGCCGATGGCGTGACAGTGCACCGGCCGTCATGTCCCCTCTCCCGCCCTTCACGGGGGAGGGTCAGGGTGGGGGCAGCCACAAACGCCGACGTCACGCGGGGCACTCCCACCCCAGCGCTCCACACGCGAAATGGCGGGAGACGGGGAAGAGGGACGATCGACCAGCTGCTAGCCATGGAATTGAAATTGGCACTCCGCTCCATGACAGCCCGGTCGCCAATGCCGTGACAACACACCGGCCGTCATGTCCCCTCTCCCGCCCTTTGCGGGGGAGGGTCAGGGAGGGGGCAGCCACAAACGCCGACGTCAC
>JAPLPC010000134.1:0-7227 GCA_026400425.1 Hyphomicrobiales bacterium
AGTCGACGGTGCCGGTGGGGACCGGCGACGAAGTCGAGCGCATCATTCGCGAGGAAAATCCGGGCGCTGAGTTCGCCGTCGTCTCCAATCCGGAATTCCTGCGTGAAGGTGCCGCGATCCGCGACTTCAAACATCCGGATCGTATCGTGATCGGTTCGAGCGATGCGCGCGCCAAGCAGGTCATGGCGGAAGTCTATCGTCCGCTGCATCTGAATGCGTCGCCGATTCTCTATACCGATCGCCGCACCGCCGAGCTGACCAAATACGCCGCCAATTCGTTTCTCGCCACCAAGGTGGCCTTCATCAACGAGATCGCCGATCTCGCCGAGAAAGTCGGTGCCAATGTGCAGGAAGTCGCCCGCGGCATCGGCCTCGACAACCGCATCGGCGCGAAATTTCTGCATGCCGGGCCCGGCTATGGCGGTTCATGCTTTCCGAAGGATACGCTGGCGCTGATTAAGACCGGGCAGGACCATGAGGCGCCGCTGCGGATCGTCGAGACCGTGGTCGCCGTCAATGATCAGCGCAAACGCGCGATGGCGCGCAAGGTGGCGCATGCGTTCGGCGGCAATCTGCGCGGCAAGACCATCGCCATTCTCGGCGTTACCTTCAAGCCGAACACCGACGACATGCGCGATGCGCCGTCGATTCCACTCATCACGGCGTTACAGGACATGGGCGCCGAAATTCGCATCTACGATCCCGTCGGCATGGTTCAGGCCAGGAAGGTGTTCGACAACGTCACTTTCTGCGAGAGCGCGTATGATTGCGCCCGCGGGGGAGCAATTCCGCGCGCTTGATCTGAAGGAAATGGCGTCGATCATGGCGTGTCCGGTGATCGTCGATCTGCGCAACATCTATGCGCCGGACGAAGTCATGCGCAACGGCTTCCTCTATAGCGGCATCGGCCGACCGCAATCCGTCGCTTATTGATCGCTGCGGCGCCCGAGGCTACGTCAGTGCGTGGCTTCGGTGCTCGGGGATAGCGCGCTTTCCACAGACGTCGCGATCTGATCGTCTACGCTGTGGAACAGCGCTTCGAGGCCTTCGCCGCCGAGATACCAGCTGCCGAAGTAATATGTCGCTCCGACAATGGCGGCGGCCATGATCAAGCCGCGGCCCACCGAAATGACGACATCGGCCTTGGTGATTTGAGCAAGGCAATGAAGCCTGCGGACAATAGCGAAATTGAGACGAGCGGCCGGCCGCCGAGCCCGAATTCGTCCATGGCCAGCGAGCCCATCGAATAGGCGAACAGTGCAGCACTGCCACCGCCGATCACAATGATCGCGATCAATTCGAAAATTCGTTTCATGCCCGACCATCTCCGCTGGGGATGACGGATTCAACCGTCGCATTTGCGACAATTCACCCCAGTTTAAGGCGCTGCACGGACACTGACGAAACACTGCGTCACGGATGGCGGGCTAAGGTATTGTATGACAGTTGCATGTGAGTTCGAGGAGTGGAACCGGGGGGCGCGGCAGCATGATGCGGGCTAAAGGGGTCGCGATCGCGGCGCTGCTGCTCACTTGCGCGTCGCCGCTCGCCGCCGGCGAGATCGAACAGATGGCATCGAATCTGGAAAAGAGCTGCGCGAATCATTTTCGCAAGCGACCGAGCCGCCCGTCGAGCGATTCTCGAAAATTTTGCAGCTGCTTTGCGGCCGCATTCACCTCGACCATCTCGCTGCGCGAGATCGACAGCTCGGCAGGCGCGGTGACGCCTGAAATTCAAGAGCAATTCGAGCGTTCGGCCGATCTCTGCGGGCGTGATGTCGCACCCGATGTCGCACAACGCGGCAGAGCGTGGGCAACCCAAGACAACTAGGCCTCGCCCTCCGCGCGCGTCCTGCGATGTCTGTGACTCACTGTCGCCTCATTTGATGGGGAGTTTGTGGCGATCGACGCATTGGGGACGATGTCGCGTCGATCGTGGGGACAGCTATTTGACGATATCTCGCTCTAAGGCGCCGCCTGCGTCGCGTATGCCCAACGCCGGGCGGAAGCGGAAAGCAGGGCCTGCGGTCGAAGCCGTGTCGATTGCGTGCGCCCATCTTTGTGCCGTGGCGGCCATGGTCGTGATCGCCGGACTAATTATTTACGCGAGATAGAATTCAATGCGCTCTGTTTGCTATGTGCTGCTTGCGGCAGCCGTCACCTTGTCCATGCTTCAACCCGCAACGGCGCAACGAATCCTGTCGTTTGAGCCATTGGCGATGGATCCCTATTCGACGGTGTATGTCGATAACGGCTCCTGTTCTGCGGGCAAGGTGCTGAAAGTGCAGGGCGCACCGAACAATCAGCGTCGCAAGAAGAGCTGCGTGCCGCTGTCCGATCTGCGCGGGCCGGGCGGAGCGATCCGTAGCCGATAGCGTCACAAGGCGCGCTCCGTCGAAAAGCCCGAGGTCCGGCCTGCCACATATGTGTTGATCGCTTCCAGCAGCTTGGCCTTCACGGCATCGACGTCGCCGGGATGGGTCATAGCGGCGATGGTGATTTCGACCACGCCGTCACCGTCGACGAGATTGACCACCTTCGACACTTTCGCTTGTGGCGCAGGGTCGAGCTGCACGCGCGAATCTTGCGCCAGATCGGCCACCAGCTCGCGCCCCAGCCTCTGCGCTTCGGCGCCGGCGCGGACTGGAAAGCTGACCTCCACTTTGCCGGACGCAATGCCGGGATAGGTGGAGCGGTTGATGATCGCCGATCCCCACACCGATCCGTTGGGCAGAAGCACCTGAACATTCTCTCCGGATTTCAGTTCGGTCACGAACAGCGAGAGCGACGTCACCGTGCCGGCCTTGCCGCCGACCTCGACATTATCCCCGATCTTGAACGGCCGAAACAGCAGCAGCATGACGCCGGCGGCGAGATTGGTGAGCGTCCCCTGCAGCGCCAGGCCGATCGCCAGCGAGGCAGCACCGAGCAGCGCGACGAGACTTGCAGTCTGAATACCGAACAGCTGCAACACGGCGATGCCGACCACGGCGAGCACCGCATAGCGTGCCAGCGAGGCGACGAAATTCGACACCAGCGGATCGATGCGCCGCGCATGGGCGAGCGCGCGGGTGACGATGCGATCAGCCGCGCCCGACAGATAGAGGCCGACGGAGAGCAATGCGACGGCGTAGATCGCGTTCAGTCCATAGAGCAGCAACGATGCCCACAGCGTTTCGAAATTGATGGTCATGGAAATCCTTCGGAAAATTCGACCCCGGATCAACGCATCGACCGATTGATTGATCCCGGCCGGCTGGTCCGGGTGTGGCCGGCCGGGCCCGGTTACAGCATCCACCTGACAACTGGCACCGACATTGCTAGAGATGGCCTGTCGCGGGTGCGGTCACCGACATTGCCAATGGCGATCGGACCGGCTTGCATGCCACCAGGTTCCGAATCGAGATTGGATCAGTTGCAGTGAAACATGAGACATCCGCTCAGATTGCAATGCAGAGCGGCCTCGCGGCTTCATATACGAGTATGAGTGAATCGGAGGCCGTTGATCTGGTCCGTGTGCATTACGGGATCGCGGGCAGGCCGACCCGCTTTGCCACCGAGAAGGACGACACTTTCCGCATCGCCCCGGCCAGCGGCCCGCGCTATGTCCTCAAGGTGGCCAACCCCACCTGCCAACAAAGCGGGTGAGGGGCATTTCGTCCAAGTCGATCGCGCCGGTCAGAGCCGACAGGTCCGCTTGATGTCCTTCGTCGAAGGGCAGCCGCTGAGCGAGGTTGTGATCGACACAAGGGGCCGCGAGGAGATCGGCCGGCTGCTGGCCCAATTGCGGCATGCGTTGGCGGATTTCAGCCATCCCAGCGATGATCGCGTGGTGCCGTGGGACGTCAAGAACCTGCCGACACTGGCGCCATTGCTGCCGGAGATCACCGACAGTGCATGGCGCGCCAGGCTCGAGACCGTGCTGGAGCGTTTCGCTGCGATCGAACCGCGGCTGTCGCGCTGTCGTCAGCAGGTGCTGCATAACGACTTCACCCGCTCCAACATCGTCGCCGATCCCAAACTGCCGACCTTCATCAGCGGCATCATCGACTTCGGCGATACCGTGCGCACCGCGATCGCCATCGATGTCTCCACCGCGATGCTCAATCAGCTGCCCGCGGTGATGGAAGGGGACATCTTCGCCCATGGCCGCGATCTGTTGCGCGGCTATCTTGGTATCGCCGACCTCACCGAGGAAGAGCTCGCGCTGATCCCGGCGCTGATCATGTCGCGGCTCACCACCCGCATTCTGCTCTCGACTGCCATGGCCAACCGCGTGCCGTCGGTCGCCGACTATGTTCTCCGCAACAACCACATGACCTGGGGCCAGATCGACTGGTTCCTCAATCGCAGCATGGACGATCTGTTCAATGAACTGATCGACCTCGCGCGCTAACACATACGGATTTCAAAGGAGCATCTCATGTCTGTCACCGACGCGCCGCGCGGCAAGATGGTCAACGGTTTCGATCCGGCCAATGCGACGAGCCTTTCCGCGGAAAGCCGCAAACTGGTGGAGCGCCGCACCGCGTTGCTCGGGCCCGCCTATCGTCTGTTCTACAAGGAGCCCGTCGAAGTCGCCCGCGCCAACGGGGTGCTGCTCTATGACAGCGAGGGGCACGAATATCTCGATGCCTATAACAACGTGGTCTCTGTCGGCCACTGCCATCCGCGCGTGGTCGAGGCCATCACCAAACAGGCGCAGACCGTCTGCACGCATACGCGCTACATCCAGAAGGGCATTCTCGATTACGCCGAGCAACTGCTCGCGACCTTCGATGGCCCGACGCGCCACGCGATGTTCACCTGCACCGGCTCCGAAGCCAATGATCTCGCCGTGCGCACGGCCAGGCATCACACCGGACATCAGGGCATCATCATCACGGATGAGGCCTATCACGGCAATTCCGAACTCACCGCCGGCTTCTCGCCGTCGCTTGGCCCATATTCGCCGCTCGGGACCTTCGTGCGCCGGGTGCCCGCGCCGGACAGCTATCGTATCGCGCCGGAGAAGATCGGTCCGTGGATGGCGGAGAAGGTTTCCGAGCAGATCGTCGATCTGCAGCGCCGCGGCGCCGGCGTTGCCTGTTTCATCGCCGATTCGATGTTTTCGTCGGATGGCATCTTCTCTCATCCGACCAGCGTGCTGCAGCCGGTGATCGACGTCGTGCACAAGGCCGGCGGCATCTATATCGCCGACGAAGTGCAGTCCGGGTTCGGCCGCAGCGGCGAGAAGCTGTGGGGCTATCAGCGCCACGGCATCACGCCGGACATCATCACCATGGGCAAGCCGATGGGCAACGGCTATCCCGTCGCGGCCGCGGTGATGCTGCCGGAGATCGTGGAGAAATTTGGTCGCGACAACCGATACTTCAACACGTTCGGCGGCAACACGGTGGCGATGGCCGCGGCGCATGCCGTGCTCAATGTCATCCAGGACGAGAAACTCGTCGAGAACTCGCTCAAGGTAGGCAAGGTTTTGCGCGAAGGCTTCGAGGCGCTTGCCAAGAAGTATGATGGCATCGGTGATATCAGGGGCTCCGGCCTCTATGTCGGTGTGGAAATGGTCAAGGATCGCACCACCAAAGAGCCGGACGCCGCCGCAGCCGCTGCCGTCGTCAACGGTCTGCGCGCACGTCGCGTGCTGATCTCGGCCACGGGGGCTGCTGCCAATACGCTGAAAATCCGCCCACCGCTGGTGTTCACCGCAGCCCATGCCGATCGCCTTCTCACCGAGGCCGACGCCGTATTCGCGGCCCTTTGATGTCACGCGAACAAGCCATCGCGTCGATCGACGCTTATTTTGAACGCGGCGAATTTCTCGCGGTGCTGGGTCGCATGGTCGGTTACAAGACCGAGAGCCAGAGCGACAAGCGCGGTCAGGAGCTGCAGGCCTATCTCGACAAAGAGCTGGTGCCGCAATTCGAAGCGCTCGGCTTCACCGCGAAGATCGTGCCGTCGCCGTCGGGCCGCGGGCCGAACCTGCTCGCGACCTATCACGAAAGCGACGACCGGCCGACCGTCCTGATGTACGGGCACGGCGACGTGGTGCCCGGGATGGAAGGCGAGTGGCGCGACGGGCTCGATCCCTGGCGCTGCACAACCGTGGGCGATCGCGTCTATGGCCGCGGCACCGCCGACAACAAGGGCCAGCACGCCATCAACATCGCAGCGCTTCGCGCCGTGCATGAGACGCGCGGCGGCAAGCTCGGCTTCAATGTCAAATTCATCGTCGAGATGGGTGAGGAGATCGGATCGCCCGATCTGCCGAAGATTTGCGAGAGCCTGCGCGACGAATTGAAAGCCGATGTCTTCATCGCATCCGACGGCCCACGGCTGTCGGCAGAGCGGCCGACCATCTTCCTTGGTTGCCGCGGTGGTCGCCGCATCCATCTCGATCTCAAGCTGCGTGACGGCGCGCATCATTCCGGCAATTGGGGCGGATTGCTCGCCAATCCCGCGACGATCCTCGCGTCGGCGATTGCGACACTGGTTGATCGCCATGGCCGCATACTGCTCGATGCGCTGAAGCCGCCGCGGATCACCAACCAGATCCGTGCGGCGCTGGCCGATGTCGTGGTGTCGCCGACTCCCGATGAGCCGTCGCTGTCGGAAGGCTGGGGCGAGGAGGGGCTGTCGCCGGCCGAGCGGCTCTATGCGTGGAATACGCTGGAGGTGCTGGCGATCAATGCCGGCAATGTCGGCAATCCCGCCAATGCGATTCCCGGCGAGGCGCATGCGGTGCTGCAACTCCGCTTCGTGCTCGGCACCGACATCGACAACGTGATGCCCGCCATCGAAGAGCATCTCGCGTCGCTGGGCTATGGCGACATCAAGGTCAGCCAGTCGCAATTCTTTTCGGCCTCGCGCACCGATATCGACAATCCCTGGGTCGGCTGGGCCGTGCAGTCGGTGCGCGAAACCACCGGCAAGGCGCCGGCGTTGCTGCCGAATTTCGGCGGCTCGCTGCCGAATGACGTGTTCACCGATATCCTTGGTCTCCCCACGATATGGGTGCCGCATTCCTATCCCGGCTGCTCGCAGCACGCGCCCGACGAGCACATCCTCAAGCCGGTAACCGCCGAGGCATTGCGCATCATGACGGGACTGTTCTGGGATTTGGGGGAGAAGGCTAAATAGCCGTCATTGCGAGGAGCAAAGCGACGCGGCAATCCAGCTCTCACTTTTTGAAAGTCTGGATTGCTCCGTCGCAAGGGCTCCTCGCAAT